>JANWXX010000180.1 GCA_025057345.1 Polyangiaceae bacterium
GGAGCTTTCCTGCGGTTGTCGCCCTGCTTTCAGGCCTCTGAATGAGCAAAGCGCAACGGCCCCTCGCCCACGACCCACTGCGCCCGTTGGCACTGGTGCTCTCTGGCGGCGGTGCTCGTGGTGCGTTCCAGGTGGGTGTATGGAAGATCCTGCGCTCGGACCCGCGAGGTTTCTGTCGTCTCCCCTCCGTGGTGAGCGGGACTTCAGCGGGGGCGATCAATGCTGTTCTGCTAGCAGCAGGGCTCTCTCCAGAGGCGATGCTTGAATTCTGGCTTGACCTAGCAGAGCGACCCCCAGTGAGGACCAACGAACGATTTTTTTCATCGCTCCAGGCGGAGCTGGCCCGAGTGCTTTTTCGGGAGCCGCTGCGGGCCTTCGACCGGAGGACTCGTGAGGTTCGACTACTGGTAGGGCTACTCCGTAAGCATACGCTGCTGCGTCTAAGCGGCATTGAGTCAATGCTCGTCGAGTTCCTGCTGACGGCGCGCTTTGACACTGTGAGCAACATCCTAGATGCGATCCAGACCCGCTATCTCTTCGATTTTTCTCCTCTAGCGCAACGGTTGGAGAAGGCTCTGGGACGCGGTGGGCTGCGCACGGAGATGCGCCTTGCCCTCAATACCGTGGATGCTCACACCGGGATGGTGGTGCGCATCGTCAATCACCGACCAATCAAGCGTGACGAAGCCTCGGCTCGCCACTATCGCTACGAGCCTGTGATCACCCCAGAGATGGTGATGGCCAGTGCTGCGATCCCCTTGCTATTCAACCCGATCTCCCTAGGAGCTCAGGAGCTCTGGGACGGTGGGCTTTTGGTGAATACACCGATGGCCCCGGCGGTGGCTCTTGGTGCCCGGCGCCTGATCCCGGTGCTGGTGACTCCGAAGCGTTCCCCTGGGAAGCCCGAGGAGTGCTTTGGGGCTGCCGTGGAGCACCTCGCCGACGCTTTTTTGGAGAACGCTTACAATGCAGACCGTAAGCTTCTCCTGGAGCGAAATACCCTGGCCCAGCACCTTCGGGATCCTGGCCTTCATGTGGTGGAACTCTTTGAGGCGATTCGTCCCGAGAGCAGCCGCACTTTCAATGCCGGCTCCTACCTCTATTTCGAGCGTAAGGCACTGCTGGCGATGCACGAGGCTGGGCAGCGCGCGGCCCGCACTTGGCTCGACCGTGGCCCCCCCCGGGACAGCCATGACGAAGATGATTGATCGGCGAGGAAGTCGTACCCCCTTGTCAAGGCCGTGAGGATCGCTCCCATGGCCCCCCACTGGGGTGCTAGTTTTCCTCTGTGGTTGTCCTCCCTCGTCGCTGTCTGCTGCTCGCGCTCTTGGGGCTCCTGGCCTGCAAGAGGACGCCCCGATGCCCCTCCTGCGGCATGGTCCTCGATCCTTCCTCGCGCTGGTACGCTGAGGTAGAATTTCAAGGGAAATCCTCCGGCTTTGATACGCCGAAGTGTGCATTGCGTCATCTTTTGAGGAAGGTGCCGGGGGGTTTGCTTTATGTGCGCAGCTACTATCGGCAACAGCGTGTTCTAGGCACGGCGGTGCTTTTCGTTGTCGGGAGCGATGTGCTGGGCCCCATGGGGGCAGACCTTATCCCCGTCGAGCCGGAACTGGAGCCCAAGTTTCGCACGGAACACAGAGGGGAGCGCAGCTACGCCCTGGACCAGCTCACCCTTCCGCTGGTGGAATCCATCTGAGTGCCATCTGTTCTGTGGAGGGAGCGGGAGAAGGGATTCGAACCCTCGACGTCCACCTTGGCAAGGTGGCACTCTACCACTGAGTTACTCCCGCAGCGGTAGGTGGCAAGGTACCACTCAAGCCTAGGCTGTCAACCTTTTTCCTGCGGTGCAGCTCGGGTCTGAGCATGATGGGGGCTGACGCTCCTGAGGGAGCCTGAGGCGATTAGGACAGTAGCTTGGAGGGTAGGCGTATTTCTCCAGGCTCTTGGCCGCAGCTCCCTGTCTCTCGAAAGGTTCGCAGTATCGTGGGGTGTATGGAAAGACCAACCTTCTCCCTGTACTCTCGCCCTCCGGATTTTTGTGTTGTAGTTCCAGGAGGGTATGCGCGGCGACTTCGTTCACCTCCACGTCCACACCCAGTTCTCGACCCTCGACAGCGCGCTTCGGATCAAAGATCTGCTCAAGAAGGCTTCCGGCATGGGGATGCCCGCGGTCGCCATTACCGATCATGCAAACATGTTCGGGGCGATCCAGCTCTACAAGTATGCCAAAGACTTTAACATCAAGCCTATTTTGGGCTGCGAGATCAACGTCGTCCGGGAGGGACGTGCTGGCGCTTCTTCCCCCGTTGACCATCTGGTCCTCCTGGCTTCCAGCGAGGAGGGCTATCACAACCTAGTTCGCGTTGTCTCCCGTGGGCATACCCACCCAGCCAGCAACCTTGCTCCCAGTGTACGCCTTGACACGGTGGCACAGTATGCACGAGGGCTCGTCTGCCTAACGGCCTGCATGGGGGGCGTACTCCAGCAACGTGTGTTGGAGGAGGGGACCGAAGCAGGGCTCACCGTCCTTGATCGCTTGCGAGAGATCTTTGAGCCAGGGCACCTCTTCGTTGAGATCCAGGACCACGGCCTTCCCGAGCAACCTGTGGTCAATGGGATCCTTGCCGACTTGGCCCGACGTCTTGACCTGCCTCTGGTCGGCAGCAACGATTGCCACTTCCAGGAGCGAGAAGACGGCGAGGCCCAGCTCTATCTTCAGTGCATCCGAACAGGCCGGAGCATTGAGGATGTGCGGGCTTCCCATCATGGCTCCTTCGAGATGTTTCTCAAGAGTGGAGAGGAGATGCGGGTCGCGCTCCGCGACTACCCGGAGGCCTGCACCAACACCCTCCGGGTTGCCGAGATGTGTACTGGATGGAAGCTCAAGCTCGGTCACTCTATGCTTCCCAAATTCCCGCTGCCGGAGGGCTTCGATGAGGCAGGCTACTTTTGCCACATTGCTCGTGAAGGCTTGGAGCAGCGCTTCAAGGAGTTTGAAAGGCTCGGCAAGGAAGTGGATCGCCAGGCGTATCGCGACCGATTGGAGGTCGAACTGCAGGTGATCTGTAAGATGCAGTTTCCTGGATACTTCCTCATCGTGTGGGATTTTATCCGCTACGCCAAAGAGCACGGTATCCCGGTAGGCCCAGGCCGCGGCTCCGGGGCCGGTTCGCTGGTGGCTTACGCCCTTCGGATCACCGATCTGGACCCGCTCCCTTTCCACCTGCTCTTTGAGCGTTTCCTCAATCCCGAGCGAGTCAGTATGCCTGACTTCGACGTGGACTTCTGCATGGATAAGCGGGACCGCGTCCTCAACTATGTAGCGGAGAAGTACGGCCGTACTAGCGTGGGGCAGATTGCTACCTTCCACGAGCTCAAGGCTCGTAGTGTGATCAAGGATGTTGCTCGGGCCATGCAATTTCCTGCGGCAGAGGCCGCAAGGATTGCTGCACTGATTCCGATGAAGGGACCCGGCGCGACCTATACCCTCCCGGAGATGATCGAGCAGAACATTGAGCCTAAGTTTACTGCACTGCTAGCAGAGAACCCCCAGGTGAATGAGATGGTCCAGCAGGCTCGTCTCCTAGAGGGGCTTACTCGCCATGCTGGCATGCATGCGGCGGGTGTCGTCATCAGCGAGGGACCGCTGTGGGACCACGTTCCGGTATTTGTCAACGGAACGGTCGGCCCCGACGGACCTGCACCCGACGCAGTACTGGTCACCCAGTACTACAAGGAGGACGTGGAGTTGGCAGGCCTGGTGAAGTTTGACTTCCTCGGGCTCAAGACCCTCACCGTGCTGGACATCGCCGTACAGCTTGTCAACGGACGCCCTGACTTTCAGGGAAAGCCCCCCTTTGATCCCTCCGCCATACCCCTTGATGACCGGGCGACCTACGATCTGTTGGGCAGTGGGGAAACCGTAGGCGTCTTTCAGCTTGAATCCAGTGGGATGCAAAAGCTCTTTCAGGATCTGAAACCCACCCGCTTTGAGGATATCGTTGCTGCCGTGGCTCTCTACCGGCCGGGACCATTGGAAACCGGTATGGTCAAGGATTTCGTCGAGTGTAAGCACGGCCGCCAGCCCATTAAGAAGATGCACCCCCTTATCGATGATCTTCTGGAGCCTACCTATGGCGTCATCGTCTACCAAGAGCAGGTCATGCAGATTGCCCAAAAGCTCGCAGGATACACCTTGGGCGGCGCCGATCTGCTTCGCCGTGCCATGGGGAAGAAGAAGCCCGACGAGATGGCCAAGCAGAAAAGTATCTTCGTGGAGGGGGCCGTAAAGAACGGAGTCGATGCCTCCGAGGCCTCCAACATCTTCGACCTTGTAGAGAAATTTGCAGGCTATGGCTTCAACAAGTCACACTCTGCAGCCTACGCCCTCATCACCTACCAGACTGCTTACCTGAAGGCCCACTACCCTGTCGAGTTCTTCTGCGCGCTGATGACTGCGGACAAAGATAAGAACGAGAAGGTGGTAAGGATGATCGCCGAGGCACGCTCTTGGGAGGTGAAGGTGTTGCCACCGGACATCAACGAGAGCAACACCGGTTTCAAGGTCGTTTACGGAAGCCCGAGGGGAGACTACAAACCCGAGCCCCGCGCTCGGATCAAGGATCCTTTCCGCCCCATGATCCGCTTTGGCCTGGGGGCGATTCGGGGTGTGGGGGAAGCGGCCCTGGACGCGATCTTTGAGGCGCGGTCCTCCGGCGGTCCATTTCGGGATCTCTTTGACTTTGCTTCCCGGGTCGATGCTCGCCGCCTCAACCGGGGTGTGTTGGAGGCGCTGGTATTTTGCGGTGCCTTCGACTCAACCTTTCCGAAGGGAGTCTCCCGGGCCCAGGCATTCCGCGCCATCGACGGGGCCTTGGACCATGCCCGCCACGCTAGTCGCGACCGGGAGCGGGGTCAGACCAACCTTTTCTCTCTGCTTGAAGATAGTCCTGTAGCCGCTTCCTCTGCGAGCTACCCTACCTCGCCTCCTTGGGATCTTCGAGAACTCCTCAGGAACGAGAAGGATTCCCTCGGCTTCTATGTCTCTGGGCACCCCCTGGATCGTTATGGCAAGGATATGGAGCGCTTCGGAGTCGTCTCGATTGCATCCCTCTCCCACCGTGAAGATTGGGCTGCTGTTAAGGTGGCTGGTATAGTAGAGAACTATAAGGAAAAGATTCCCAAGGGGACCAAGAGCAAGATTGCTTTCTTCGACCTGGAGGATACTTCCGGTCGGATCGGCGTCAAAGTCCGGGATAAAGAGCTAGCCCGCTTCGGTGATCTACTGGTCCGCGGCGAGCCGCTGCTCATCAGCGGCAAGCTCTCCTTCCCTCCGGTCGCCGAGGATGCTGAAGAAGGGGACACGGGCCCCCGGGAGCCCACCCTGCTCATCAACGATGTCCAGCTCTTGGTCGAGGCAATCCGGGCCAATACACGGAAGATGATTCTCCGGCTCCCGGGGGATCGGGTTCGCCGTGAGCAGCTCGCCCAGGTGCGCCAGTTGTTGCAGGGCTACCCCGCCGGTACCTGTATTGTCCAGATTGTTGTCGAGGTGAGCGGTGGGGAGGCCACCCTCACACTGCCCACTCGGGCCACTCCCTCCGACGAGGTGCTCGCCGGCCTCGAACGAATCTTCGGGGAACGTAGGGTAGAACTTCACTGAGGAGGATGTTATGTCCAGGAGCTTCCCTCCACTGATCATCGGAACCTGGGCTTGGGGAGACCGGAAATACTGGGATTACGGGGGAGGTCATCTCGGCCCGGATCAGGTGGTGGAGGCCTTCCTGGAGGCAACGGAATGCAACCTCGATTTCTTTGATACCGCGGAGGTCTACGGTGATGGCGAGTCGGAGAAGATCCTAGGATGGTTGGCCAGCAAGAGCGGTCGGTCTGTACGCATTGCCACCAAGTTTGGTCTACTGCCTGGGCGGCCTGGGGCTCGTGCTCTGCGTCCTGCTCTCCTCAGGAGCTTGGCTCGGCTCCGTCGCTCCTCCGTAGAACTCTATCAGATTCATTGGCCCGATCGGACCATGGCCTCCGTAGAGGCTTTGGCGGAAGCGCTAGCGGAGGCCCACGATGCAGGTCTATGTGCTCAGGTAGGAGTAAGCAATTTCACCGCCGACGAGATGCTCCGTACCCATGAGGTGCTTCAGCGTCGAGGGCTTGGGCTGGCCTCCAACCAGGTACGCTATAGCCTTCTGGATCGCTCTCCGGAGCGGAATGGTGTGCTCAAGGCCTGTCGTCAGATCGGTGCAGCCTTGCTGGCATACAGCCCGCTGCAGCAGGGGGTACTAACCGGTAAGTACCACGATGCACCAGCCCCACCAGGGAGACGGGGGGGAGAGCCCTGGTTCTCCCCAGCACAGATCGCCGCTTCCAGAGGGCTGCTGCGGGTGCTGGCGGAGGTGGGAGGAGCCCATGGCCGGAGCCCGGGGCAGGTAGCGCTTCGCTGGTTGTGTGAGCAACCTGGGGTGATTCCGGTAGTGGGGCTTACGGGTGGGGAGCAAGCTCGGGAAGCCGCTGAAGTGCTTTCCTTCCGGCTGTCCGTCGAGGAAATGCAGAAAATCGAGGAGGTCTGCCCACGAGCCGAGTAAGGGGAACAGATCTCGCTCCCGGTAGACTGCCTGGAGACGACCTAGGGCAATGGCGTAGGCCGCGATGCGGAGGGATAGTCCCCGGGCTCGGGCGAGCTGAGAGATTTCCCGGTAGGTTTGCTTCATACGGCGCTCAAGCTTCTCTTCGGTGACGCTGACCGGCCAGCTTTCACTCCGTCGGTTCTGGGCCCACTCGAAGTAACTCACGATGGCCCCACCAGCATTGGCTAGCACATCCGGGAGGATGTCTACACCGCGAGCCACCAAAACTGCCTCGGCCTCCGGGGTAAGAGGTCCGTAAGCCCCTTCAACGATCAGCCGGGGTCGGAGCATCGAGGCTTCCAGAGAACCGATCTGGTGATGGAGAGCAGCAGGCAAAAAGATGTCCGTGCGGGTGGAGAAGAATTCTTCTCGGGAGATGGATCGGCCGCCAGGGTACCCTGCAATGCTTCCGTGGCGAGCAGCGTACTCGTGAAGCTTGTGCGGGTTGAGCCCCTCCTCATTGAGGAGGAAACCGGAATGATCTCCTACAGCTACGGTGGAAACCCCGAGCTTGGCCAGGAGCATCGCCGCTTGGGAGCCAACGTTGCCGAACCCCAAGGTGGCCATGGTGGCCCCTGCCAGGTCTAGGCCGTGCTCGTCTGCCCACTGGCGGATCACGTGGACGATCCCTTGACCCGAGGCTCGCTCGCGGCCTTCAATCCCACCGATAGCCAAAGGCTTGCCAGTGACCACGGCACGGGCCGCCTCCGCGAGCTGGTTGCCGATGGTGTTGGCATAGGTGTCCATGCCCCAGGCCATGATTTTGCTGCTAGTGCCCAGATCCGGGTGGGCGACATCGGACTCGGGGCCCACATTGTTGCCGAAAGCAAAGAAAAAACGACGAGAAATGCGCTGAAGATCCTCCTCCGAGACGCTGCGAGGGTCGAATTTGATGCCCCCCGAGCCCCCGCCAAAGGGGAGCTTCATCAGTGCGCATTGGATGGTGGCGATAGCGGCCACTGCTCGGCAAGTGTCCAGAGTGACGGACTCATGAAAGCGAATCCCCCCCTTGAAAGGCCCCAGTGCGTTCGAGTGCTGTACTCGATAGCCCTTGAACAAACGTGTGGAGCCATTCGACATCCTTACGGGGAAATGAATGATCAACTCGTTGGCCGGCTCCTTTAGGATGGTGGTGATGAAGTCATCGACCCCGAGCACCCTAGCTCCCTGCTCGATGTAGCCCGCCACAATGCTGGAGAAGGAGAGCGGCGAAACCGGTGCATCCGGGGAGGCCGAGGGAGGTGGGGGAGGGATCAACTCGTGAGATGGGACCGGAGGCGTAGCAGGTTGGCTCATGGCGGTCGTATCATGAGCCCGGTTCTTGGCTTCCGTCGACGGGCAAATGCTCCCGTGGCATCATCGCACTATGCTCCATGGGAAAGCCATGCGTTACCTGCGCTCACTTGGCCACGAACTATCCCCTATAGTCCAGATCGGTAAGGAGGGGCTCACCGAAGGTGTGGTCCAGGCCACCTCCCGCGCACTCCTCGACCATGAACTGATCAAGGTCAAGGTTGGCACCGAGGCCCCCGAGGGTCGTAAGGATACCCTCGCTACTCTCGCTAAATCCACGACTGCCGAGTTGGTACAGGTGCTCGGACGCACCGGACTGCTCTACAAGAAGCACCCAGAATCTCCCCGAATCCAGCTCCCTGCCAGGTGATGCAAGGCTTTGGCTCGTAGCCGGCAACCCACGCCTTTCCCTGTTCCTCGAACAGGAGATAGGCCACGGTGAAAAGGTAGCGTTGACAAGAGGAAAGGCTCGTCGGGATGTCCCTGCAACTTATCCCCCCTTCGCTTCCGCACTGACCGAATGTCACAAGGAACCCGTGCGCCTTAAAGAGAAACAGTCAATCGGCTCGCGCGCACCGGAAGTATGCGAAAGGAGACCACGACAAACTCTTGTTGGGAAGAAGCCATGGGGAAAGGTTGTCGAGCCAAGTGAGAGGGACCTCATCGGGCCAGGGAGGCCAATGCATGGGGTCCGGGGACTTCAGGACCAGCAGCGGGATGGCAGGATCGGCCTTGCGCCAAGACGCTAGCAGCGTCCTTTCCAGGCGCTAGCAGCGTCCTTTCCAACCGTCGAGGCGCCTCTCTCCCCGTTCGTCCGCTGGGATCACCGAGGCCAGCAGCCCGTGCTCTTGAGCTGGGCGCGGAGGGCTCGCAGCGCGGCGAGGTCCAGTGTGGTCAGGAAAGTTTGACGCTCCTCGGTCACGTCAATCCTCAGCACCTCACACAGGTCAACGACCGCTTGCTGTGCATCCGCCAGCGCTTGCTCTTGGGCCGCACGCTCCCGCTCCTCCGCCGCTCGCCGTTGCTCCTCCGCGGCGAGACGCTCAGTACGCTCTCGCTCCGCTTGCTCTTGGGCCGCACGCTCCCGCTCCTCCGCCGCTCGCCGTTGTTCTTCAGCGGCGCGCTCTCGTGCTTCCGCCCTCCGACGAGAGGCTCGCTCCTCCTCTTCCCCCTCCTGGTAGCTCAGAACTAGCAACATCCCGTCTCGGTCCCTCGACACCCGCAGCAGCTCTTCCTTCACCAGAAACCACGCCCCCACGCTCTCGCTCCATAC
>JANWXX010000181.1 GCA_025057345.1 Polyangiaceae bacterium
ACCAACAGGAGGGTTAGCAGGGCCGGGCGCCAGCGACAGGGGAAGCACACGAGTAGCGAGCCTACCGCTGTTCTCCAGCCCTGGGCCAGTTGCTTCCATCCTCGACCGTCTCTAGGTCTGTTGCACATTCGGGAACGGCAGTCACCAGGCGAGGAGAGTGGTCTGTCCGGGTAGGATCACAACGGAGCGTTCCTCAAGTTTTTTGGGACCGTCACGGAGGAAGCAAGTGCCTTCCTCACGAAGTCTGGGAACCTTGACCTGGTAGGTACGCCCTACGGACCTCAAGGTACTATCACCAAAGAGTGTAGGACAGAGGAAGTAGAGCCCAGCAGAACCTTGGACCTGGAGTTTTCCGGGGAGCAGGGGCATGGATACATTGATACTCTGCACTTCAGTTCCGTTGGTGGGTTTGACTTCAAACCTCACCGTGTGAGGGCTCTCGCAGCAGCTGTTGTTAGGGAGCGTGTAAGCCTCAATAGTGTGAGAGGAACCAACTGGCAGCTCGGTTTCGTAGAGGTTCGTATCTGGCAGTGGATTCCCGTCGAGGTTCCAGCGGGCGCTGGGGGGGAAGAGGAAGAAGCGTACCTTGCGCAGCTCGCTTGCCGGTGTGCCAGAGCTAGCGCGAGGACCCACTACCGGCGTAGCTATCCGGTGGCTCACGGAGGAGGAGGGAGGAGGAACCGCAGCAGAAGAAGAGGAGGGAGGCGCTTGGGAAGAAGTGGGGGGAGGGAAAACAGGGAGAGAGAAGGAGGAAACCGGGAGAGACCGGGCCCGGGTAGGAGGGGGAGGCCGGAGGAACCACCAGCCTACAGTCCCCAACAGTACCGAGGTGCCGCAGAAGGCCGCAGCGGCCAGCAGGCGAGCCCTCCAGCGAGTGAGGGAGCCAGCTTGAACGAGTGCCTGCACCAGCTCCATGACCTCGGGATCGCCGGGGGCGAGGGCGCAGGCTCGGTTGATAGCGTCCGCGGCGGCCATGCAGTCCCCTTTCCGGAGAGCACAGCGTCCCTGCTCTCGGAGGAGAGGGACAAGACGAGCTAGAAGATGGGCTTCGTAGTCCTCAGGGGTGCGGAGGAAAGAGGTGAGTTCCCTACGGAGATCGAAGATGCCCAGAGAAGCGAGTTCGGTTTCTAGGGCAGCTCGAAAGGCGACCATGGTGGTGTAGCGTTGGATAGCATCTGGCTCGATGGCACGTTGGAGAATGCGGGCCCAGCGAGCGCCGACGGCAGGTCGTTCCTGGTCGGCAGGGGTGTACTGACCCTGGAGAATCGCCTTGAGGATCTGCCCTGGGGTCTTCCCTTCAAAGGGGAGGCGCCCCACCATACATTCGTAAAGTAGGACACCCAGAGCGAAGACATCGGCACGTGCATCTACCGTATCGCCCTCGATCTGCTCGGGAGCCATGTAGGCAGGGGAACCGAGGACTTGGCCAGTGGAGGTGACTCCTTGCTGATCAAGGAGCTTAGCAATGCCGAAGTCGGTGAGCTTAACGCAGGCCAGCGAAGGCTCGGAGGATTCCCCGTAAGTGTCGTCAGCCCAGGGGAGGCTAAAGAGGACGTTCTCAGGCTTCACGTCCCGGTGGATGACGCCACGATCATGAGCGTGGGCCAGAGCGGAAGCAAGCTCGACACCTAGGCAGGCGACAACCTCGGGGGGCAGGGGGCCATGCTCGGAGAGGAGGCGACGCAGGCTCTTGCCCCGAACCAGCTCAGCCACAAGGAAGCGCTCGGGGGCATCCTCCTCAGATACGTCGTAGATCTCAACGATATTGGGGTGCTTGAGCTTGGCGACGGCGCGAGCCTCCGCTACAAAGCGACGCGCCACCTCCCCATTGTCGCGCAGGTGGCGATGGATGACCTTGAGGGCAACATCCCTCCCCAGCCTTCGATCACGAGCGCGGTAGACCGTCGCCATACCGCCATGACCCAGTTCCTCTTGGATGTCGTACTTGGCGATCCCAGGGAACTGATCCATAGCAAGAGCGTGCTGATCCACGAGGAAGCTCCCAGCGAGCGTTAGCCTACGACGCGCACGCGAACCGTGTTGGTAGAGCCTTGGACACCGAGAGGAGCACCGAAGACGATGACCATCCGGTCCCCTGGGGAAGCGTAGCCCTTGGCCTGGACATGACCGTTGAGGCGGTCAACGGTTTCGTCAACATCCCTGGAGTGCTCGATGGGGTGAGGGGTGACACCCCAGCAGAGGGCAAGCTGGCGGCGAGTGCGTTCGTTGGGAGAGAAGGCGATGATGGGAACCTTGGGGCGAGCCTTGGAGACGAGCTGAGCAGAGCGTCCGGTTTCGGTGAGGGCGACGATGAGCCGGGCCCCGATCTGCTCGGCAATGACAGCAGCTTGGCTAGCAATGGCCTCAGGGATAGTGGTTTTGTTCGGAAGGAGAGGGCTGGGTTGGTATTGGTAGTAGGGGCTCTCCTCTGCTTCAGCGACGATACGAGCCATCATTCCGCAGGCAAGAACGGGGTGCTTACCGCTAGCGGTTTCACCTGAGAGCATGACGCAGTCCGTGCCGTCATAAACAGCATTCGCGACGTCGCTGGCCTCAGCACGAGTGGGCCGCACAGACTCGACCATGGACTGGAGCATCTCCGTTGCCACGATCACCGGAACCTTGTGGCGGCGGGCCGCCTCGATCATCTGCTTCTGAATGACCGGAACGCGCTCGGGGGGGAACTCGACCCCGAGATCACCGCGGGCGACCATCACTCCATCGGTCACTTCGAGGATGCTCTCTAGGTTGTCGACGGCCGAAGGGGTTTCGATCTTGGCAACAATGGGAGTGGGGCGACCCCAAGCCTCGCAGATTTCCCGGACGAGGAGGATATCGGCAGCAGTTTTGACGAAGGAGAGGGCCACGTAATCGACCCCCTGTGCCAGACCGAAAGAAAGATCTGCTTTGTCCTTCTCGGTGATGGCGGAGAGGCGGACGCGCGTGGCAGGAATGTGAACTCCTCCCATGTTCCGCAGCACTCCCCCCTGAACTACGGCGGCGATGACCTCCCCGGATGGACTGCTACCGTGAATCCGGAGCACCCGAAGCACGATACGTCCGTCGTCGATCAGGATGGGATCACCGGGCTTGAGATCGTCGGCAAGGCCTTCGTACTGTACCGGGATACGTCCGTCGTCGCGTACCTCACGCCCCTCTACCAAAGTGATCTCACTATTCGTTTCCAGAAGGAGCTGCCCCCCGGGAACGCAGCCGGTGCGGATTTTGGGCCCGCACAGATCCTGGAGGAGCGCGATGGGCTTGCCGAGCCTCGTTGAGACCCGGCGCAACGTCTGGATACGAGCCAAGTGCTCCTCATGGGTGCCGTGGCTGAAGTTGAGTCTAGCTACGTCGAGACCTGCCCACAGGAGCTGCTCAATGCGTTCCTCGCTGTCGCAGGCGGGCCCGATAGTGCAGACAATCTTGGTGCGTCGGCGGAGCTTCCCCATGGCTATGGCTTACAGGCTACACCCGAGCTTGCAAATCGTGTTCACCTTATCAACGCAGGAGGTGCTCCAGGTATCGTTGCAGCAGGAGGGCTCCTCGTTGCAAATCCTGGTCACGCAACTCTCCCCTAGCGAGGATGGGTAATCACAGTTTTTGGTGAGAGGAGGGCCCGCCATGCAGGGGGAGTGGACGCAGTTGAATCCCTTGCAGATGGCCACACCGCACACCAGGCTTACCGCAGCCACGCAGTCCGGATCCCACGAGTTAACACAGCACTTGGCGAACTTACCGGTATCGCAGATGGCACCGACGCAGGGGTTACAGTCATTCTTCAGCTTGGCCGCTGCGACGCAGATATCGTGGGCACAACCCCCTGCGCAGTACTCGTCATTCTTACCGTTACAGTTGTTGTCCAAGTTATCTTCGCAGACCTCCAAGGTGGGCAAGCCAGGTACACACACCTGCGTCATTCCATCCACACAGGCAGGCACTTCACGAAAACATTCTCCAACGCCGCAAGTCAGTTTCTTCCCTTCGTCCACACAGGGAGCTCCCCCTGCTCCCGCTCCCCCCGCTCCCGCCCCTCCTGTCCCCCCGACGCCGGCCCCCGCACCGCTGCTGCCACCGGTTCCCGCACCGCTGCTACCCCCGGCTCCCGCGCCGCCTGCTCCGCCGGCCCCCGCACCGCTGCTACCCCCGGCTCCTGCGCCGCCTGCTCCGCCGGCCCCTGCGCCGCCTGCTCCTGCGCCTGCACCGCCAGATGCACCCGCCTCTGCTCCTGCACTTCCCCCATCGCCTCCTTGTCCGGCCGCCCCACCCATGTTGCCACTCCCCCCTTCCCCCACCACGCCTCCCATACCACCCAGCGCTCCACCGGCACCGAACCCGCCTCCCGCCACGCCTGTACCGCCAGTTGCCAAGAGCTGGTACTTGGCATCGTCAAAATCTTTCTCAGGGAAGCCACATTGGGTCAGGAAGGGAGGCATCCCTACTACCCCAGCGAGAGCGATCAATCGAAAAGTGTTCGTTCTCATGGAGAAACCGCGTTGGGTGAGACAGGGGTGAGACAGCGTAGCGCCTTCCTGTACGACCGGCGATGCTGACGTAAAGGGAGTGGTTGCGTAAGATGCACCCCTTCCAAGGAGGTATGTATGGCCAGCGACCGGATCAAAGGCAACGCAGTGATCGGCCAGTCGGGCGGCCCCACCGCTGTGATCAACCAGTCCCTCGTCGGCGTCGTTGAGGGGCTCCGAGGAGGCCTGCAAGCCATCGGTGCGGTGAACACAATCTACGGGATGCGCAATGGTGTCCGCGGGCTCATCCGCGATGAACTTGTCGACCTTGGTGCCCTGCACCAGGACCGGCTTGATCTCCTTGCAATGACCCCATCTGCGGCGCTCGCTTCCACACGAGACAAACCGGACACCGCTTACTGCGAGAGGATTCTTGCCGCCTGTCGCCGCCATGATATCCGGTACTTCTTCTACATCGGTGGCAACGACTCATCCGATACCTGCCGCATCATCAGCGAGATGGCTGCTTCTTCGGGCTACGAGATGGGCTGCTTCCATGTTCCGAAAACCGTGGACAACGATCTTGTCAAGAATGACCATACCCCCGGCTTTCCCTCGGCAGCGCGCTTCGTTGCCATGGCCTGTATGGCAGACTTCCTCGATAATGTTTCCCTCCCAGGGATCAAGATCAACGTCATCATGGGCCGCCATGCGGGGTTTCTTACTGCCGCCAGTGCCCTAGCTCGCCGAAGCGATCGAGATGCCACCACCGACGGGCCTCAGCTCATCTACGTCCCCGAGGTACCCTTCGACCTTGATCGTTTCGTCGGCGAAGTGGAGGAAGTCTACGCCCGCAAAGGCCGGTGCCATATTGCCGTCAGCGAAGGCATCCAAGACAAGGACGGAAAGGCAATCGGCGCCACCCTCATCAAGAATGCGCAAGTTGACGCCCACGGCAACACTCAGCTGTCCGGCTCCAGCGCCCTGGGGGATCTCCTTGCGGATCTCCTGAAAACTCGGCTCACTCCCGCTGGAGGGAAGCCTCCCCGAGTTCGTGCCGACACCTTTGGCTACATCCAACGCTGCTGGCCTGACGCCTCGGTGATTGACCGGATCGAGGCCCGCCGTGCTGGCCGCCAGGCTGCTGTGTATGCCTTGCAAGGGCACCTGAGTGGCTCGGTAGCCATCCTCCGCACCGGCAAGGGATACGACGGAGAGCCCTACGCTTCCACCTTCGAGCGGGTTGAACTCCAAGACGTTGCCGCTAAGACCCGCCACTTGCCTCCTGAGTTTCTCCACGGTACTCACGACGTTTCTCAGGCGTTCTTGGACTATTGCCGCCCCCTTGTGGGCGATCTTCCCAACTTTGAGCGCCTCTGACGACCGTGCTGGGGGAGGAACCGTACGCATGCACTTGGCGCCAAGGGTGGACGCGATTTATGGGAGGGCTCATGTTGGTCGGGGATGATCTTCCACAGCTTCGCCTGCTCCTCTGGAACCGAATCTCCCGGGAAGTATCGGAGGAGGAGGCCTTCGAGCTGTACGAAACGAACCGAGCCTGGATCGATCCAGCAGCCATGACCGAAGGGGAACGGCGCTTCTTTCTTTCCCTCGTGACGCGCTACGGTCGAGGGCATTTTCTTGGTTGAACGCCCGGAATTTCAGAGAATCCTAGAACTCTTGGAGCATCTAGATACGCTCCTCTTGGAGGAGGCAGAATGCTGGTTTGCAGGTGGTACTGCCATTGCGATGCGGTGTGGAGAATTCCGAGTATCCCGGGATGTAGATTTTCTGTGTTCCTCTCGAAATGGTTACCGAATTCTGCGGCAGAGGGTCTTTCACGAGGGAGGTATCGGTTTGCTTCGCCGACCACTCCCCATGCTGCGTGAAGCCCGGGCAGATCGTTATGGGATTCGTATGGTGGTGGAGGTGAGAGGAGAACCCGTCAAGCTGGAGGTAGTGAACGAGGGTCGTATAGATTTGCAAGGTATACGGGATCCTTCGCTTCCGGTGGCGCGGCTGAGCGATGAAGATCTCGTTGCAGAAAAACTCCTTGCCAATGCAGATCGGTACCTTGATGACGGAGCGCTGGGACGTGATGTGATCGATCTGATCTTGCTTGAGCACACGCTGGGGGGTCTTCCATCCAGTGCCCGAGACAAGGCGTATCAAGCCTATGGTTCACTGGTAGAACAGGCCTGGGAGGTGGCTCTCCAACGCCTCAAGGGGAAACCCGTCCAGCGTGCTCGGTGGCTTGCGCTCATGGCAGTTTCTCCTAAGGCCCAGCGCGTGATCGAAGAACGTCTTGAACGTGTCGTGTTGCTTGAGCAGGAAGACACCCGTAGGTAACCATCGGGACGAGGAACCACTCTCCTGGAGGCCTTCCAGGAGTACCTCGACGCTCGGGGGAGAGTCGGCCAGGCATTGCTCGACCAGGGCCTGGATCGAGGGAGGGGTGTGGGTTCCCAGAGCAGAGGCCACATCATCCAGGAGCCTGCCAAGAGCGTAGACATCGTCGGCCAGGGAGGCCGGAGCGCCAGAGAGACGCCGAGGAGAGAGGTAACCGACGGTGCCTCCTTGCCAGAGCTCGCCAGGGCGTCGCGCTAGGCCAAAATCTGTGAGGAGAGGGCGCCCCGAGGAGGCAAACAAGACATTCCCCGGTTTGAGGTCACCATGGGCCCAGCCCAGGCGGTGGAGGCGAGCGATGGCCGTGAGCAATACAGGGAGCCAGCGTTCTACCGGGAGGAGGCAGGCTGGATTATGGCGGAGGTGATCCCGAAGGGTGCCTCCAGGAGCCCACTCCAGGGCAAGCCAGCCCCGATCCAGGTCCAGATCAAAGATCCGAATGACGCCAATGCCAGCAGCCTCCACCGCCAGGGCAGCCTCCTGCTCGATTTGATCACGAGCCTCGCGAGGGCGGTGATAGACCTTGAGGGCGAGAAGGCGGCCAAGCCCTGTATCTTCGGCCTGGTAGACCACGGCAGCTCCCCCTCGACCTGCTTCCGCGAGGATACGGAAGGGCGTGGCCGGGGCCGTCGAAGTAAACAGGGTGCTATCCTGGAGGGGGACCTCTCCGGAGAGCGAAGGTAGACCAAGGCGAGAGCGCCATCGCTCCAAACGTTCACGGGCACCGGGGGCAGTCATATCCCGGGCCAAGACCCTCTCCAGAGAGGCGCAGGCACCTGCCAGATCTCCCTGGGCAGCACGGAGCTCAGCCTGGAGCATAAGTCCCCCGACGGTGGTGGTAGAGCCCAAGATGGCCAGGGCCTCTGCAGGTGAGCCGCGCTGTTGGAGCAGGCCAGCTAGCGCCAGCCGAAGCGACTCCCCCAAGGAGGTGCTCCGGGCTGCCTTGCGCAACGCTTCGATGGCCTCCTTTTCCTGGGGGGTTCCAGTCAGGGAGCGGAGGGCCTCTATGGCCTCCTCCTCCTGAAGTGATTCGCCGCGAGCCATGCTGCGGAGCTTGTGCAACGCTGCTACCTCGCTGGTGGCGGGCAAAGGAGCGGGCAAGGGGCGGACCGACGGCGGAGGGGAGGGAGGAGGCGACGTGGTTCCCCTCCACAAACGTTTCCACCAGCTCATGGGAGTACCCGAAGCACCGGCTCGCCGCCGCGCTCGCGGTGAAGCACATCACCGAAGAGGAGATCGAGGCCATCTCCTGCGGAGAAGGAACCATTGAGGATAGGGATCGGAGCGCCCGGAGGCACCGTCAAACGAAAACCCTCCTCCCCAGGAGAGGTTTCGAGACACCAAAGCCCCACCGAAGCCCGGAAGGTGAGGGGGAGCCGGTAGAGCTCCCCACCGAGGCGCAGCTGGAGCCCGGCATCTCCCCAGGGTTCGACCTCGCAAGGGACTTCACCCCCCAGCTCCAGGGACAGAGGCGAGCGGATTGGAAGAGGGGCGGCAAGGCGGGCACCAGCGAGGAAGGTACCATTGCGGGTAGCAAGATCCTCGACGGTAGGAATGCCGTGGCGAGCGTGGAAAAGCAAGTGCAAGCGGCTCAGCACGGGGGAAGGTAGCGCGATGGTAGCTCCGGAGCGCCCGAGGGAAACTTCCGGACCGAGGACATAACGCACCCGAATGCCCTCGACTTCGAGATGAGCGATCGGTGGTCGGGGGAGCCGGTCCTGGAGGGATCGAAGCTGCGCGAGGACTTCCTCGTCAGCAGGGTTAAGCTCGGCAAAGGTTCGGGCTCGGCGAAGGGCTTCAATCCGCTGTCCGCTGGAGGTGAGAGCCGTGAGATCCTTGAAGAACTGGGTGCGGATCCGGCCGCTACGAGTACGCTCATTCTCGCTGGCGAGGATGCCCTCCAGCTCCTCGATCTTTCCTGCGGCCGTCAGTAGCCGCACTTGGCTACCCCGATCCCCAGCGAGCCCATAGGCCTCGGCAGCGGCCTCGTAGTCTTCCAGCTCCTCCAGTTCCCGGGCAAGGGTGGAGAGTTCCCAGACGGAGGCAGTGCCCAGGTGGGTGGGGCGGAGTACATCCAAGCGTGCCCGAGCGTAGCGGATGCGGAGCTCCTGAGGGGGGGTGCCATGCTGGCTGGCGAGGCGCAATGCGCGGGCGAGGGTGCGGACCCGACCGGCGGGGTCTGGGTCGGCGTCGGCGGATACCAACAGAACCCGAATCGCCTCCTCAGGGAGCCCTTCTCGCTCGTACTCCAGAGCGGCTGCGACGAAGTCACCCCGGTCTTCGAGGGCTCGCGCCCTT
>JANWXX010000182.1 GCA_025057345.1 Polyangiaceae bacterium
GCCTGGATCACGCTGGCGATCTCTACAGCGCTGTCCTCCTTGAGTACTTTGGACTTGCGGCGGATGCCTGCGGTGTCCACCAGAACGAATCGGTGGCCTTCGTACTCGACCAGCGTGTCGATGGTGTCGCGGGTAGTACCAGGGCGTTCATCGACCAGGACTCGCTCCTCACCTGCAAGCCGGTTGACCAACGAGGATTTTCCTGCATTGGGCCGCCCGATGATCGCCACTCGAATCAGTCCTTCTGCCTCCGCAGGTTCTCCGGGACAAACAGGAGGAAGCGACGAGAGTAGAGCTGCCTCAAACTCGCCCATGCCCCGACCGTGAAGCGCGCTGATGGGAAAGACCTGATGTATTCCCATCCGGTAGAGGTCCGCGGCCTCCGCTTCCTGCCAGGGAGAATCTGCTTTGTTGGCCACGTAGAGTACTGGCTTCGTGGAGCGCCGCAGTAGCTCAATGGCATGGCGATCCGCGTCGGTGGCCCCGGTAGTTGCATCCAGAACGCAGATGATCACATCCGCCTCGTCAATGGCCACCTGCACTTGCCGGTTGATGCCCTGCTTCATTGGGTCATCACTCTCCGGATCGAATCCGCCAGTATCGATCAGAGTATAGTGGCGCCCACCGAAGAAGGCGTCGGCATAGTGCCGATCCCGAGTCACCCCGGGCTCGTCGTGGACAATGGCCAGCTTTTGCCCTACCAGTCGGTTAAACAGAGTGCTCTTGCCCACGTTGGGCCGACCAACCACCGCGACCACCGGTTGTGGTCCGTTCAGCGGCGACCCCGCCGGAAACAACAGCTCTTCTGTGCGCTTGCTCATGACGCTTTGCCCTCGTCGTACCCGAACTCCCGGAGTCGCTCCGGGCTCTCGGCCCACCCCTCAGTTACCCGGACGAAGAGCTCTAGGTGGACCCTCTGCCCCAGCAGTGCCTCAACCCTTTTCCGCGCCGCCGTCCCGATCTCCCGCAGCCTTGATCCCCCCTTGCCGATCAGAATGGGTTTGTGGTTCTCCCGATCCACGTGAACGGTCGCTTGGATTCGGGTAACTCTACTGGCTTCCAGGAAACTCTCCACAGTGACCGTTACCCCATAAGGAACCTCCTCCCGAGTCAGGTTCAAGATCTCTCCTCGAACAAACTCTGCCACGAAGAACCTGACCGGACGATCCGTTAGATCGTCCTCGGACCAAAGTGCTCCCCGCTCTGGGAGCAGGGGAGTCACCTCCCCCAGCAACCGATCCAGGCCATCCTCTCGCCTAGCCGAGATGGGTACTACTGCGGCGAAAGCTCGGAGGTTGGCGAGTTCCCCCAGCACCGGAAGCAGCATCTGCTTGGGCCGTACCAAGTCGACCTTGTTCACCACCAGGATCATGGGCTTCCCCTTCCCGATGTCCTCCAGCAAGGTTTTGTCCCCAGGCGATACCTGGAACCGCCCATGCTCCTTGAGGGGGGCGGTGACAAACAGCACCACGTCAGCCTCCTCAACTGCACTACGGGCAACGGTGTTCATCAGCTTCCCCAAGCGGTTCTGGGGGCGGTGGAGCCCAGGTGTATCGAGGAGCCCTATCTGCGCATCCCCTCGCTGGAGCACGCCAAGGATCCGGTGCCGAGTGGTCTGCGGCGTGGGGGCAACGATGGCAAGCGCCTCTCCCAGCAGTACATTCATCAAGGTTGACTTGCCCACGTTGGAGCGGCCAACAAGGGCCACTAGACCGGCGCGTCGCACCGATGTCCGCTTAGGGGAAGGCACTGCGAGGGACCTCATGGGGGCTTGCCCCTTTAGCATGCTTCCTTCCCCCGGGCGGAACCTACTTGTGCAGCAGCTTGAGGGCATCAATCCAGTGGTTCTCCCGGAGGCTAGGAATGCACCGGAGCATGCATAGCAATTCGATAGATCGTGCCCCAGTCCTCAGTCCTCGCTCTCGTCTCCGTCGTTTCCCAGCCAAACCGCGTCAAGATGTCGGCGGTTGTGAGGTTGGTTTGTTGTTCCGTGGCGGTCCCCTTGGGTCGCGCTATACCGGCTCCTCATGGTGACCTCGGTGATCTCTGGCTTCCTCTACAACGTCCCCCGCGTTGCTCTGGCCCCTCTGCGTCTCTGGCGGCGATCACGGGCTTGTCCACGGGGTGCCTGGGTGCACTTGGTGGTCGAAGGAGAAGTGAGCGAGATCCGAAGGCCCCAACCTCTACTCCTGTGGTCCAGGCGCCCTTTGGGGCTGGGGCTTGATCGGCTCCACGCCCTGGTCGATTCGCTCCTTGATGATCCGGCTCCGGCAGGGCTGCTGGTAACCATCCGCAGACTCTCCGCTTCTGCTGCTGCACGAACTGCCTTCCGGTCCGAGTTGCTTCGCCTTCGGGCTGCCAACAAGCGGGTGGTGGTCCATCTGCCAGAAGGTGGTTCCGTAGGAGAGCTTCTTCTAGCTTCCGCGGCTTCTCGCCTGATCGTGGGTGCCCAAACGACTTTCGGCCCCCTCGGGTTCCAAGCTGGTGCCCTTTACTGGCGTAATGCCCTCGATAGGGTGGGCTTGGTCGCGGACATTCACACGCAAGGGGACTACAAAACCGCTGGCGAGAACCTAGCCCTCTCGGCCATGTCTGAGCCTCAGCGAGAGCAACTCAACCGGTTGCTCACGGTGCTTCACGAGGAGTTGGTCGGAGCGCTCGCTGATGGCCGCCGGGTGAGCCGCGAAGTAGCCGCTGGCTGGATCGACCGAGGGCTCCTCTCCTCGGAAGATGCACTCCGGGAGGGGCTTGTGGATGCAGTTCTCCACGACGATGAGGTACTCCGGTTCCTCGAGGACTCTCCCTCAGAGAAGGATGCTATCACCGTCGGGGCTGGTACTTACCTCTCTCGCCGGAGCCCTCGGATGTTCGGGCCGATCTACCCACGGAAGACCATTGCCATCCTGGAGGGTTGTGGCCCCATCGTTCCTCGCTCTCCTGGGGTGGGGGCCTTCTTCGATGCGGAGACAACCGTCCAACTCATAGAAAAAGCCGCCGAGGCTAACCAAGTGGCTGGCGTCGTTCTCTACTTGGATACACCAGGGGGTGGGATTCTGGCTTCGGAGAAGATTCATCGAGCAGTGACACGGCTGGCCGAGAAGAAACCCGTGGTCGCTTGTTTCGGAGGGATAGCCGCAAGCGGCGGGTACTACGTGGCCTCTGGGTGCCATGCCATCGTAGCTCGGGAAACCACGGTGACAGGGTCCATCGGCGTGGTAGCAGCTCGGGTGTTGACGGGGCCCTTGTTGGAGCGCCTCGGAGTACGTTCGGAGGTAGTGACCCGTGGCGCTCACGCAGACATGCTCCGGTCGACCAGGCCCTTCAGCGATGCAGAGCGGGTCATCTTCCGCGCTGAGCTAGAGCGTGCGTACCACAGATTCCTCTCCCTGGTCGCGGACGGGAGGAAGCGGGCGCTAGCGGAGATTGAGCCGCTGGCAGGGGGGCGGATCTGGTCCGGCCAGGATGCGTTGGCGCGAGGGTTGGTGGACCGGATCGGAGGGCTGGAAGAGGCTCTGGAGGAGGTGCGGTCGAGGGCTAGGCTCACCCGGGAAGACGCTCAACCGGTACTCTGGAGGCCCTCAGGGCGCCACGCTCTCGGGAGACTTTTGGAGCTCCTTCCGGTGGGCGCTTCCCTCCAGACAGTCCTGGATACGGTAGCTCCTTTGCCCGAATTGGCGCTCGCCCTCGCATCCAACCGTGAGCCGGTGTTGGCACTGGGTTGGCTGTGGCCTTCGCCTTGAGTTTGTAGGCTTGCTGCCGCTTCCATGAGGGTGTTTAGATGCGCCGCCCGTCGTGACCCCCGACTCCACACTGGCCAGGAGATTCTATCACTATGTTTCTCAAGCTCCAGATCGCAACCGCTGACCCGTTCAAGACTGAGACGGATCTGCTGGTGATAGGCTGCTTCGAAAAGAGCAGCGCAGCCACCATCTCTTCCCTCGAAAAGGCCCTCGGCGGCAGCCTGAAAGAGCTGGTTACCCGCGATGAATTCAAAGGCAAAAAAGATCAGCGGTTGCTGGTTTCGACGTTGGCCAAGCTCCCTTCCGCCCAGGCTGCCGTGTTGGGGCTGGGTGACCCTGCGCAGCTGGATGACGCGGCGCTTCGGGTCTACGGGGCCACCGCCGCTCGCCTTGCCCTGTCAGAAAAGGCTCGTTCACTAGCTATCACCCTCCCCGATGGCATCTCTGGCGATCGCCTCCGCTACTTGGCCGAAGGCCTAGAGCTGGGGGCTTACCGCTACGATCGCTTCCTTACTGGCGAGCGCAAGCCCAGGAGGCTTCTTTCTTCCGCCACCCTGCTGACCAAGGTCAAGATTTCTGCCGCGGATCGCTCGGCATTGGCTCTTGGCCAAGCAATCGCCGCCGGTGTCGCCACAGCCCGCGATCTCCAGAATGATCCGCCCAACGAGCTGACCCCGGCGCTCCTCGCCCAGGCTGCTGCCCGAGTAGCTCGCAACCATAAACTCAAAGTCACCCTCTTCGACCGGAAGAAACTGGAGGCTATGGGCATGAAGCTCTTTGTGGCTGTAGGTCAGGGAAGTGCCCACCCACCGCACATGGCTCACATCGTTTACACTCCGGCTGGCAAGGCGAAGAAGAAGGTCGTCCTCGTCGGAAAGGGGCTCACGTTCGATAGCGGTGGGCTCTGCATTAAGCCTGCCCAGGGGATGGGTGACATGAAAACCGACATGTCCGGTGCGGCCAACATTGTCGGTCTGATGGCTGCTGTCTCTGCCCTCAAGCCCAATGTTGAGGTGCACGGTATCATTGGATGCGCTGAGAACATGCCGGACGGCGATGCCTATCGTCCTGGAGATATCTTCGGCTCCCTTGATGGTAAAACCGTCGAGATCGTCAACACCGATGCGGAAGGCCGTCTTGTCCTTGCGGATTGCCTCGCCTATGCTCGCAACCTCAAGCCCGATCTGATCGTCGACAACGCTACCCTTACCGGCGCTTGTGCCATCGCTCTGGGTAGCAACTGCGCTGGGTTCTTTGCCACCTCCGACACCCTGGCAGAGCAGTTCGCTCGAGCCGCCCGAGAGGCAGGAGAACAGTTCTGGCGTCTCCCCCTCCTCGACGATCTCAAAGACTCCCTCAAAAGTGACGTCGCTGATCTCAAGCACACAGGTGATCGCTTTGGTGGCGCCATCACGGCGGCCCTCTTTCTCCGGGAATTCGTCGGCAATATCCCCTGGGTTCATTGTGACATTGCCGGTCCTTCTCTAGCCTCCAAAGCCTATGGAATCTATCCCAAGGGGGGCACAGGCTATGGCGTGCTCACCTTCCTCCGTCTCCTCGAAACCTTCTCCTGAGTTCCCCTATGCCTGAGCTGGACGAGCGCACCCGCCTGGAACGCAAGCTAAGCCGCGCTATGGGGCGTGCTATTCATGATTTCTCTATGATCGAGGAGGGAGATCACATCCTCTGCGCCGTCTCCGGCGGTAAGGATAGCTATGGGCTCCACCACCTCCTTGTCGAACTGCAGCGAAGGGCTCCTGTTCGCTTCCAGGTGACAGCTGTCAACCTAGATCAAGGTCATCCCAACTATCCGAGGCACCTCCTGGAAACCTACATGCGTGACCGGGGCTACCCGTTCCGGATGATTCGGGAGGACACCTACTCGGTGGTGATGGAGAAAATCCCGGAAGGTAAGCTGTACTGTTCTCTGTGCTCCCGCCTTCGTAGAGGCATTCTCTACAACATCGCTGCTGAGATGGGCTGTACCAAGATCGCCCTAGGTCATCATCGTGATGATGTCATCACCACCTTGATGCTCAACTTGGTGTTCTCTGGCCAGCTCAAGGCTATGCCTCCCAAACTCCGCTCCGACGACGGACGCAACACAGTGATTCGTCCTCTAATCTACTGTGCGGAGGAGGATCTAGCTCGCTTCAGCGAGTTGCAAGGCTTCCCTATCCTCCCCTGCAATCTCTGTGGCTCCCAAGAGAACCTCCAGCGCAAGGCGATCTCCAGGCTTTTGGCCGACTTGGATGCGAAACACCCGGGTGTCCGCAACAACATGCTAGCAGCGCTGGCCAACGTGCGCCCAAGCCACCTGCTCGATGTTTCTCTCTGGAAATCTCTCGGCCTTACCTTCGCCCGAGAAGAGATTGATGCGGGAAGTGGAGCAATCCCTGCCGCTTCACTCCTGCGCGGGTTCGGGTGAGTGCTTTGGAGCCTGGCGCGGATCGAGCCCATTCGTCCTGGTTGGTTGGGGTGTTGACCAGTCCGATCCTGCTGACTGGTGGCTATGCTTGGGGGCTTACCGCAGCGCCCGTTGCTGCGCTCGGGCTGCGCCAGCTCGCGACCGCGGGGCCAACCCTCCGTGGGGTGCTGGGGGTTATCGGATCTGGGGCTGCCCTGGTAGCGCTAGGCATGGGAGTTGTACTGGAACGACGCCGCTCACCGCTTGCTCCCCTCGTGGGCATCTGGGGGTTTCTGGCAGCGCTGGTGCTCTCCTGGCTCTCGACACCAGTACTTCTGGATATAACCCGGATGGATACGACCCGGGGGCTTCTGGGCGCGGGGGGTTTTGCTCTCTATGCACTAGCCTGGGGGGTTCCGGATGTGCTCCGCCGCCTTGTCCCCGAGGATGACCCACGGGCTGATACCTCTGCTCCCTTGGAAGCCCGCGCCCGGCTCCCCTGGACAGCTCGGTGGGTGACCGCCCTTGGGGTCATCACTGCCATCGTGCTCACTGCATTGGCCTGGCGCCTCCGGGATATCTCCCGTAGTCTCTTGGGACAAGCACTGGCAGCACTGCTGGCAGTGCTGGTTGTCTCTGCCTCCGCTGAAATCGCCGTGGGGCGCAGGGGAACCGAATTGCCTCCGGCACCTACTCGGCTGCGTCGTGCTTCCTCTGTCCTCCTGCTCCTGGGTCTGATGCTGGCCCTGGGGGGGGCCCTTCGGTGGTTCATTCCCTAGCGGGTCCGCTTCCAGAGGCCGACCTCGTTCGGTTACGGCGCAACGCATTGTCCCTGCAAGCAAGTTGGCGTCCGTTTCATGAACACGTAGCATTTTTTCGTGGCGCGCCTACTCGACGGAATCTCCGTCTTGCTCCTCCTGCTTGCTTGCGGCTCCTTCATGCTGGGGCTCCGATCCCTCTCAGCCAAGAAGGACTTGCATGCCCTCTACGCCCTCGCCGTGGGAGGCCTGGCGCTCAAGGCTTCCGTCGATCTCCTTCGCTCCAAGGGGAGCTGATGCGCACTTCTGTCCTCGCCGTGCTGCTTCTCTCTAGCTGCTCTTCCCCTGCAACGATGGCACCTGGTCCCTCTGGAGGCGTCCCTCAAGGCGCAGTTGCAATCTGTGCGGATAGAGCGATCCAGGGTTCTTCCGTCGCCCCGGTGGCAATGGTTGCTCGAGTCTCCGCGAAGGAGGCACTCCAACGCCTCGCCCACGACATACGCCTTGCTGCAGAGGCAGAGAACCGAGGGCTCCACAAAACGCCTGCAGTCCAGCGCGAACTCAAGGCAGCTCTGGTGCGAGCCGTCCTTACTCAGATCAAAGAGCAACATGCGGCACCTCCTACCCTATCGGAAATCCAGATCCTCCGGGCAGAACGGTGGAGAGATTTTGACCGACCCGAGAGTGCCAGGGTCATCCACGCGGTGGCGATGGGTGGAGGAAGTGAGGCCGCTCGCAAGGTCGCTGAAGCCATTCGGAAAGAAACTACTGGCGCTAAAAATGAAACCGAATTCGAGGTACAGGCCAAGAAGGTTCCTCACGAAGGTGTTGAGGTTCGCGTGGAGCGTCTCCCGGCTATGGCTCGCGATGGGCGCAACGTCGAGGAGGAGGGCTCCTTTGCGACTCCCTTCGCCGAGGCAGCTCTCTCCCTCACTCAACCGGGCGAACAATCACCGGTAGTGGCTACCAGCTTCGGCTACCATGTGATCTTCCTCATCGAACGGGTTCCCGCTTACCGACCTGCCGACGAAGAACTGGCCCGCATCGCGCATGACGAGATCCTTACCCGTCGTATGTCCTCTGCCACACGCAGTCTTGTCGAGCAGCTCCGTAGGGAGTACCCAGTGACCCTAGAGCGTAACGCCATCGAGCTGATTGACCTCTTGGAGCGGCGGAAGGGGCGATGAACTTCCATCGGCATCCCTTCATCCGCATGCATGAAGGTGGCGCCTTCAGCGACATCTTGGAGGATACCCTTCGCCAGCTCCCAGGTTGCATTGCGATCGTCTTTGTCGACCAGGAAGGAGAAGCTGTCGATGCGGTAGGCTGGGCCGATGAATTCGATATCAAGGTTGCCGGTGCCCACCTACGGCTCATGCTGGATCTGGCCCACTTTTCCTGTGGTGGTGAGACGCAGGACTTGATCATCTCTGCTTCCCAAATCGGCTATCGGGTGCGGGTCGTGGCGGAGGGCTACGCGCTAGTCTTTCTCTTCACTCGCGACCTCGCTTTTCATGCCTCACCTCGTGTGCTTGAGGCCAGTATCTATGCCATCTGTAAGGAGGCCGGATTTTCCCTACCCACGAAGCAATCCTGGTTCGCTGCGGAGGTGCTCACCTATGAGGCTCCCCCCTACAAGCCCAGGCGTGCTCGCGGCCGGGGTGACTGGCTCGACCTCCAAGTCCTCGGTGCCCTTGTGGGTGCCGGCCACCAAGAGCGTGGCTATCGGGTGCGGCTGTCCAACGGCCATGAGGTTACCCTCCTCCGCGAGCCCCTCGGTCGTTGGTGGAGCGACGCTCCCCTGGATTGACCCCCTAAAAAAAGTGTTGACCTGCAGGTGAAAGTGCATATACTGCGCCCCCGTTGGTTGGGTACACCTGTCAAGTTGACTAAGGTGTAACCTTCTGTAAGCTTATGCACCTGCTTGAAGGTGCCCTCTTATACCATTCCAGCTGGGTTGACAGGTTCGTGAAGAAGACTAGAATCGTCCGCCCCCGTACCTGACTTAAAGTCCACGAATCATGCCCACGCGCATGAAGTGGCTAGGGGTTACTTCCCTCGCTCCTTGAAAACTGAATCGTACACGTTCAACTGTTCGGGTTCTCCTCGGCCCGTGAGCCCAGTTTCTCTCCTGGTCTGCGGGCCTCGAACAACAAGAGCCAGCGAGTATTATGACTCTCACTCTTCCACAACTATTTTGGAGAGTTTGATCCTGTCTCATAACGATCTTTAGGTGCGCTCATAACATTTGCAAG
>JANWXX010000183.1 GCA_025057345.1 Polyangiaceae bacterium
CAGAGATCAGCAATACTGCGATCACCCGCTATTTGGTAGAGTACTTGACGGATCCTTCTGACGTGGTGAGACGCTATGCAGTACGCGCGCTTCAGAGGATCAATGACCCGAGAGCGCTGGGAGCTCTTGTGCGTACAGCCATGAATGATGAAGACTGGTGGGTAAGAGAAACCGCCATTGAGGTTATAGGACAATCCCGAGACGAGCGCGCATTGCCTTACCTAACAGAAATTCTCAACAAGCAGGAAGATATGCATCTAGCCTGTATCCTGGCCATGCGTTCCATCGATGCCAAGAAGGCATCGCCAATCGTAGCTAACCTGGCGAGGTCTCCTAACGCGGATGTTCGTTTGGCAGTCCTCCAGACCTTCTCGGAGGCAAACGACCCGGCGATGGCCACGGTAGTGCAAGAGTGCGAACAAGATCCAGACGGGCGTGTGCAAATGACAGCGAAAGAGCTGCTTGCTCGGTGGAACATCGCAGAGGCCGCCCATATCTCATCGGACAAAGCAACCCAGTTCCTCGACAAAATGCTATTGGCCATGATTCAATTGAAGGGAGACGATCTTCTGTTGGCAGCTGGTCGGTGCCCCTACATCAAGCGAATGGGGCATATCACACCGCTATCGCAGACGGTATTTTCAGCTGAACAGATTCGAGCGCTCCTGATGCCACACCTTACGCTTGGCCAACAGAAAAGCTTGGAAGATCGGATTGATGTAGACTTTTCCTATGAAGTTCGTGGAATGAAGCTGCGGTTCCGGGGCCACATATTTCAGCAGATGACAGGGCTAAGCGCTGTCTTTCGTGCAATCCGTAACGAGATTCCTCAGCTCGAGACACTCGGGTTGCCACCTGTCATCCGAACCTTTGCTGGATGGAAGAACGGCCTAGTCTTGGTGGGAGGACCGACCGGAAGCGGCAAGTCAACTACGCTGGCGGCCTTGGTGAACCACATCAACCGAACAAGCAACCGTCACATCGTCACCATTGAGGATCCTATCGAAACTATCCACGAGAGCCATCAATCCTTGGTCAACCAGCGTGAGGTGGGCTCCCATACTCGATCCTTTTTGGCAGCCCTTCGCTCCACACTGCGCCAGGACCCAGATGTGATCCTTGTAGGAGAGATGAGAGATTTGGCAACCATCTCTTTTGCTGTTACTGCAGCAGAAACCGGGCATCTTGTGTTCGGAACTGTCCACACGGTGTCAGCGGATACAAGCATCGATCGGCTCATCAACGCATTCCCACCACCACAGCAACCCCAAGTCCGCTCTATGCTCGCCGAGTCGCTGCGTGCAGTCGTATGCCAGCACCTTCTCCGACGCAAGGATGGAGACGGGAGAATTTTGGCAATGGAGATCCTTTTGAACAATGATGCAGTAGCCAATTTGATTCGCAAGAGTAAGACTTATCAGATTCCATCGATAATTGCCACATCAAAGGACGCAGGTATGCAATCCATGGATTCTGAGTTGATTCGCCTAGTCAAGGAGGGGAAGATAAGTGCAGAAGAAGGTTACATGAAAGCTTTTGACAAGAAAGCTTTTGAGGATGCAGTCTTGCACCTTGATGAGAAGGAGAAAAATTCACCAGTACGCGAACCAGGCCGGAGAATGTTAGCAATGGCCCGTATCGACTCCTTTCTTCGTCTTGTCCTTGAGCAAAAAGCCAGCGATCTTCACTTTCACGCAGGGAACCCACCTATTATTCGCCACGACGGAGATTTGATCCCTTTGCCATTCCGATCCCTATCTAGGGACGAGACTCAACGATTTCTCCGGGAGATCATGACGCCTAAACAGCAGGCCATCCTAGACCAAGATCTTGAGCTAGATTTTGCTTACGCTGTTGAGGGAGTCGGACGCTTCCGAGTTAATGTATTCCATCAATCACGGGGGCTCGGTGCGGTGTTTCGTGTCATCCCCCAAAAAATTCCTTCTCTTGACGAATTGGGGATGCCCCTGTCCATCAAAAAATTGGCCAATACCAGCAACGGGTTGGTGCTGGTGACAGGCCCTACCGGCAGCGGCAAGACCACCACCCTAGCAGCCATTCTCCATGAGATCAATTCAACCTCTTGCCGGCATATCATTACGATTGAAGATCCTATTGAGTATCTCCACAAGCCCATCCAGAGCACAATCACACAGCGCCAAGTAGGCCTCCACTGCGAGAGTTTCGCGGCTGCGCTCCGCTCTGCTCTCCGCGAGTCCCCGGATGTGTTGGTTGTGGGTGAAATGCGTGATTTTGAGACGGTGAGTTTGGCCCTTTCGGCTGCTGAGACAGGTGTATTGGTTTTTGGAACCCTTCACACCAATTCTGCTGCGAAGGCTATTGACCGCATTCTGGATGTGGCACCGGATGACATCCGAGAGCAGGTTCGAAGCATCCTCTCAGTATTGCTCAAAGGAGTGCTAGCTCAGCATCTTTGCAAGCGCATTGGGGGAGATGGCCGCGTTGCTGTCCAGGAAATTCTTCTGCACACTTATGCAGTAGCCAACATGATCCGAGAGAACAAGGTACATCAGATAGATGCCTACCTCCAATCTGCTGAAAATGCAGGTACTGGGATGCAGAGCCTGGATACAGCCCTTCTCGATCTGGTCCGAGCTCGCATTATCTCGGTGGAAGCAGCGATGCATCTCGCCAATGCCCCCGAAACTTTGCGTCAACAAATCCGCGAGCTTTCTGACGAATAAGCGGATACAACGAGATCCTCGCGACTTCTAGGGTGGCGAAGCTGACCAGTGAAGCCTACCCGGAGCTGGTTTCGACGCGAAGGGCCAGCACGGGATGGCCTAGCTCAAGGGCCCCCGGAAGATACATGCACCTAGAGCTCCTTCCCATCGACAGCCCAATGAATGACGAACAGGACTTCAAGCGCCACGAAGGCGAGCAGCACACCGGGCTGACCCGAACTTCCCCCTACCCGGTGAGCCGGATGGCTCGCCCTTATGACCTAGTAGACCTCGCCCGGGAGATCGAGCGTGCCGATGCGACGATGACCGCCGTCGTAGGAGGCAAGCTGGAGCTTATCGCAGACCAGATTCGAAGGTTGCAAGAGCAGGCCCGCGCGCTCTTGGCCGCTGCCGAGCGGGATGCAGCCCTCCACCGGGTGGAGTGCCGCTTCCAGAAGCAACCCGGTGGTGTTTACCACCTCTACGAACGCCCGGATGGCTCCCGGTACTTCTCCTTGCTGGCCCCTGCAGACTGGGGACACAGGCCTCCCCACGCCTTTGCTGGCTCCTTCCGACTGAACACCGACATGTCTTTTACCGAAGTCGTCGAGGAAGGATGATCTCTGCGATGATCCTGGCGGCGGGCCTGGGGACCCGGCTCCGTCCTCTCACCGACGAGCTACCCAAACCGCTGGTTCCGGTGGGTGATGCCCCTGCACTCGCTCAGATCCAGCGCTGCCTCCATGCTCAAGGTGTTCGTCGTGTTCTTGTTAACACTCATCACCTCGCCTCCGCCTTCGATGCCATCTCCTGGCCACTGCCAACAACCCTTCTCTATGAACCGACGATCTTGGGCACTGCAGGTGGTGTGGCTAACGCGCGTACCCACTTTGATCCAGGGCAACCTTTGCTCGTCTGGAACGGGGACATCCTTGCCAACGTGGAGATTTCCTCCCTGCTGGATGCCCTCTCTGGGGCGGTAGCCACATGGAGCGTAGCCCCTCGCCCTTCGGGGCAAGGCACGGTGGGGCTGGACGAACAAGGTCGTGTGGTACGTCTGCGCAAGGTCAACTTGGGTGGGGAAGTACGCGGCGGTGATTTTCTTGGAGTGCAAGTCCTCTCTCCCGAGCTGTTGTACCAGCTCCCTCCCGAGGGTTGTTTGGTTGGGGATGTACTGGCTCCGCTGCTGGAGCAAGGAGCGGTGATCCAGGCGGTCGAGCACCGAGGCCCCTGGGACGACATTGGCTCGCTCGCTACCTACCTGAAGGCCAACTTGCGCTGGTTGGGAGAGCGAGAAGCGTTCCTGGGGACCGGAGCGACCTCCACTGCGCCTGTAACCCAGGTGATTCTTGGCGCAGGAGCTACGGTCGAGGGAACAGAACCCCTGGAGAGGGTGGTACTTTGGCCTGGGGCGAGGGCACGAGGGCCACTCCGAGATGCGGTGATCACCCGAAGGGGGCTCGTTGTACCTGTGGGATCTTCGGCTTCGTACCTCCCTAATTGGTGAGCGCTCCAATCTTCAGTGAGGGATGGAGGTACGAGGGATTCTTGGACCCAACCGCTGGATCAGGCGCGGGTGAAGCGAGCGCAGAGGGGGTGGCGTTCGTCGGAGCGGTGGACGCCACGGCCCGGATTGGCAGCAAGATGCTCAAGGATTTTGAAGGCAATCTCTGCCTGCTCCGGCGATTGGGCAAGGGAGGCCAGCTCGGCGGCGGTGCGGGGGGTTGCGTCGAGGACTTTGAGCAGCTTGCCCTGGAGGGCTAGGACATCGGCGGCAGCCTTCTTCCCCGCCTCGACGCCGGGCTGGTGGTAAGCATTGATGTTGATCAGGGAAGCGTAGAAACCCACGGCGCGCTCATAGAGAGCGATCAGAGCACCCAAGGAGCGGGGAGATACCTCGTCGAGGGTGATGGTGAGGGAGCTGCGTCCCTTTTCGAAGAGGGCGGTACGGGTACCCAACAGGAAGCCCAGCAGATAGTCACCGGAGGTGACTCCCTCCTCAACCTCGATGCTTTCCCCTTCCCGGTCGCGGAGCACCTCGATGAAGGTAACGAAAAAGTTGTGCACGCCGTCGCGGAGTTGCTGCACATAGGCATGTTGGTCGGTACTTCCCTTGTTACCGTAGACCGCAATCCCCTGATGGACCACTTTACCATCGAGGTCATGCTCCTTCCCTAGGGATTCCATGACAAGCTGCTGGAGGTAGCGGCTGGTGAGCTCAAGACGATCCTTATAAGGCAGGATCACCATATCTCTTTTGCCAACACCGTCGGTTTCGTGGTGCCAAGCCAAGGCGAGCGCAGCAGCGGGATTGGTGGCGAGGTCTGGCCTGCGGGTATAGGTATCCATGACGCGAGCACCCTCCAGCATGGCGCGTACGTCGATCCCCTGGAGTGCCGCGGGGAGCAACCCCACCGCCGACAGCTCGCTGGTGCGGCCACCGACCCAGTCCCACATGGGAAAGCGTGCGATCCAATCTGCGGCGAAGCGCTCGAGAGCACTCCCTTCGCCCGTCACAGCGACTGCGTGGCGCTCGAAGGAGAGCCCAGCTCGCTCGTAGGCAGCCTTGACCTCCAGCATACCATTGCGGGTTTCTTTGGTCCCCCCGGACTTGGACATCACCACCGTGAGGGTGGTGGCCAAGCGCTCTCTCAAGCGGGCTAGCACCCGGTCGATGCCATCTGGATCAGTGTTGTCAATGAAGTGGAGGCTCACCGGGTCGTTAGCCCCCCCGAGAGCCGAGGCGGCAAGCTGGGGGCCTAGTGCCGAACCACCGATGCCAATAACAAGCGCATCCGTGAAGCGTCCGCCTCGCTCCGGTGCCACAATCCCCCTGTGGACTGAGGATGCAAAGGCCACGATCCGATCCACCGCGACTGCGATGGCTTGACCTAGCTCAGGAGAAGGAGCCAGCTCTGGTGCTCGAAGCCAGTAATGTCCTACCCTACGCTGCTCGTCCGGATTGGCGATGGCCCCTTGCTCTAGAGCTGCCATCGCCTCGAAAGCGCGGGCAAAGAGAGGAGCCATGCGCTCCCGGTACGCGGAATCGATGGCCGTACGGCTCAGGTCAAGAGCGAGGCCTACGGCCTCGCAGAGAATCAGCTCGCTTGTGTAGCGTTCCCACAGGTGCTGGCTCATGGTAGTTCTTCTCCGGTGCTCGAAATCGGCGCTTGACAAACGAAGTTGCTTGGGCAAGTTTCGCTGCCCCTGCTTTGGGAATAAGTCATGGCCAAGAGCGATATCACGGGTAAGCGCAAGCTGCTGGCACGCAATGTGTCGCATTCCAACATCAAGACCAAGCGCTGGCAGAACATCAACATCCAGACCCGCCGTCTGTGGGTTCCCGAGCTGGGTCGGTTTGTCCGCCTGGATGTAACCACCCGTGATCTGCGTACCATCGACAAGATCGGTCTTGTGGCCTACGCGAAGCAGTACGGCATCGATTTGCAATTATGCTTGGCAGCACACTGCGAGGAGAGTTCCAGCGCGCAGGGTGAGCCCAGATGGCCCCTCCGAGTTCAACAGAGCTGTGACTTCCTCCTCCAGGATGGGCCCCTCTCCTATGCTGCCAAGCATATGGGTTACTCGCATACCCTTCCACAACACCGCCATGGGCGCTGCAAGGGGGAGTGGAGTTCCAGGTCGGAGCCTAGGCACCCCCCGCAGCGCCGGCTGACCTACTGCTGGAAGCTCGACTTCCCCATCGAAAAGGGGGATGACCTTCTCTGGTTGACGCAACAACAATGCTGCCAAGTTGCCGCGCTCGGAGGCGAGGACCAGCAGATGGAAAGGAGGGCGAGCCCCAGGAGCTGCCGTCCGAGTTGAGGAAGGGTCATACCAGGGCGGAAATGCAGCCTGGATCCCAGCCAGGGTGCAGGACGGTTGGCAAGGGAGCACATCAGCCCCCTTGATGGCGAGGTCTGCAGGCTGGAGCAGTGCTCCCTCGAAGCGTGGCACATGCTCAGCCACCTCGGCGAGAAAGGTTCGATCTTGAAGAATCAGGGCGCGAGCATCACCGAAGCGGGAGATCAGAGCGGCACGCTGGTGGGCCCCTTGGTTCCGGGCGATGCGAGCCCCGAGTGCTGCAAGCTGTGGGAGTGACTCATGGCCGAACCTGGAGGAAGCTACACTCACCGCCGCAGCCGTCGTGGGGGCAGCAGCGCGGGCCAGGAGGGGGGCAGCACCCTCGTTGGTGTAGCGAACCGGGCGCTCAATACCAAGCCCCGGCTGCCGGGCACGTCCGTCGATGACACGAACCCCGGAGCCGCTCCCTGCCACCAGGATCGTCAGCGGAGCAAGCATCCCCCAGGGGGTTGCTCCGGCTAGGGCAAAGTAGGCAGCCAATACGGCATCGACGGCAGTACCTCCGGAGTGGAGACACTCCTCCGCAGCTTCCTGAGCGGCAGAGTGGTTGGAGATCGCCTCCCGTGGGACTCGTATCATCACTGTTCCTCGTCGTCGGCGCGCACTTGGGGACGAAGAATCGTGGGCATTGCAGGGCGCTCGCCACCTTCGAGGGGCCGACGGAGGGCATCCGCGATGCGTTTGGGCCCATCTGCCTCGATGACAACAAACACCTCACGGCGATCCACGAAGGCTGTACGGATTCGTTCAATCACTCCCATGCTGACTCGAGCGTTGGAACCAATGCCCCGGAGCCGAGTGTAGAGCGTCGCCCCACGAGGAGCTTCCCTCTGGGATACATCATCGATCAGGTGAACCCCGAGATCCCGTGACCAGCGATCCATCTCCCCAGGGGACCAGATCCCGCGGGGCTCCCAACCTACCAGCACGACATCCCGGGGGAGCTGCTCCAGGAGAGCTGCAAGCCGCTTCTTGTACAGCACCGTGGGTGTGACACTGGGTGGGGTCTGGAGCACCAAACAGCGTGCTTCCAGAGCTTCGGCTGCATCTAGAGTGATTTTAAGAGCTTGATTCTGTTCGAGGGAGGGAGCGCGGAGCTCGGTTAGAACTGGAGGAAGAACCACGCTAAAGACAAAGGTAGGAGGAACCTGTTTGCGCCACTGACGGAGTTTGGTTGGCTTTGGAATTGAGGTCGCCACTGGGCGCACCTCAACGAGATCGAAGTGGCTGGCGTAGCGAGCCAGGCTTCCCAAGTGTGAGGGGAGGCCGACATGAACGGTCGTCATAGAGGGGGAGGCGTTCTGCCAGAGTGGCGCCAGGATGCAAGACCCAATACCGTGAGTCAGCATCCTCCATGGCCTTCAGGGGAGCAACCAGAGCTGAGCAGCGAAGTCTCCGGCACCCTTGCGGGCTGAGACGCGCAATTCATAGGTTCCCCCAAGAGCTACACAGAGCATTCCGTCCGGGGGTAGCACGGGCCATCGGTCGTCGATGCCATCCGACCGCACCAAGATTCCTGTTGGATCATAGATGGCCAGATCAAGATCCGTGAGTTCACGGCCAGACACAGCAAAGGCGCGGACGCACTGGCCTCGCTCCAAGGAAAAGGGAAACGAATGCTCCCCTCCCTGGGCCAGCGTCCCCTGGTAGGCTGGAGCGATGGGACGCAACCCCCCAGCAGAGCCGCAGAGAAGACCAAGACGGGTCACATCTCGGAGAGGTGTACTTGTAGGGCGAAAATGCGCGTAACAACCAACCCAGGGGCCTCCGGGCCCTGGTAGCTGAGGGGCTCGCGGAGCGGAGGCGCTTGCTTCGACAAGATCGCCGGCTGCAGGCGCAGACACCAGAGGTGAAGCGAACGGTCGCACCGCGGAGGTGGAGGGAACAGCCCCCGGTTCGCCCGAAGGGGGGAACGTACACCCCAACCGAGGCAGCACCAGAAGGGAAAGCCATGCACGACACATCAGGCCAGCGGAACCTGAAGGAACAGCGAGAGACCCACCCTGGCCGCAAGGGTCAGCAGGGTGACCAAAATGCCGAGGAAGATCCCTCGGAGGAGGGCAGCCCCGGTATTATGGGCGCTCCAGAAGTAGAAAGGCAAAGTGAGAGCCCCCCCTGCAAGGCAAGCCAATCCCCAAGAGATGGGGCCCCACTCCTCCGGCGCGGGAGGGTGTTTTTGGAGATCCGCATAGAGGAGCGCGAACGCCCCACCTGCCCAGAAGCCATAGGTGCCGAGCCATACGAGCAAGCCGTCCGAAATCAACCCCCCAATTAAACCAAGATTGTGCTTGGGCAGGAGGAGAATCGAAGCGAGCGGGAGCGCTTCCTCCAGGGGGTTGTGCCGTAGGGAACGAGGTACTACCGTCTTCCTACGCCTTATGGCATCGAACCTCAGCGGCCGTGCCTTCCTCCTGGTGCTTGTGGCAACGGGGGTAGCGCTCCTGACCACCCTGTTCTGGGCGTTCTTCCGGGCACCCTTCGAAGCCGTCATGGGCGCCGCCCAGAAGA
>JANWXX010000184.1 GCA_025057345.1 Polyangiaceae bacterium
CTGCCTCAGGAGGCCGGGGGAGTGTCTGGGGGAGAGGGGTCAGATGACCCGGAGCTACGCCGGGGGTAAAGCAATGCCCGGAGAGGGACGAAGCGGGCCTTCTCCTCTGGCTGCTTGCGAAAGAGGAAATGGCTCACCTCAATCAGCTCCGCGTAGTCTCGAGCTACCATCGTCCAGGCGCGGTTTCGCAGGTCGGTAAGGGACATCTTTCCGCGCAGAGAGCTACGAAGTGCCTCAAGGATTTGCTGGGCCAGAGAGCGAGCCAACGCAGCATCCCCCGGATGGTAGAATTTTCGGTCTTCCTGGAGCTCCGCCTTGTATAGGTCGAGGAGACGCGCACAGCGGACTAGATCCGAGGCCAAATCGCTGTAACCCGAGCCCAGTCGAATGTCCGCAAGCTCTCCGCTGACCGCCGAATGATCTCCAAGGTGGTATTCCAGTAGCCGCTGCATGTGTCCTTTGAGTTCCATGGCTTTCTGAAAAATTTCTGGGGGCACCTTGACACTCGTCTCGGCTGCGGAAGCAATCTGAGCCTCCAGATGGGCCTGCCAGAGCGCCCAGGCATTCTTTTCTAGGCGGTCGACAGTCCCGGGATCAAACAGCTCTACAGGAAGGAGTTTGTACCGTGGAGCACGGTCCGGAGCACGGACCAAGTCAACCAGGGCAAGAGCTGCGAGAGCGCTAGACACCGGGTCACTGTTAGGAATAGCCACCTCCCCTGCGGGGATCGCCCGGAGCGTAGCTTCCTGCTCCTCCAAGCAGGCTTTGGCAAGGGAGGGGTCATACGATTTGGATACGTGCTCTTTCGGCATTTCTAGAATGGTCGGATAGGTCCGTAACCTTGTCAACTAACCTCCTTCTCCTCCTGAGGTTTGTTGTTAGGCCAAGGAATCAGGGGACGATAAGGGACGTTCTTCATCAGATGACGCCGGAAGCGAGCCACCTGGCGCTCGATCCGGTGGCGCCAGGTGACCACGGCCGTCCCCGGGTCGGAGAGCAGACCGCCTCGCTCAGCACGCAGCTCCAGAGGGTCATCCGCATGCTCATTGCCATCAGGGAGCCGCACGGCACGCTCCATCAACAGCTTCTCCCAGCCTTCGTAGAAGATCCGACGACCTTCCGCATTCAAGCGCACGGCACCGCCTTCCAGAGTTTCGAAGTGAGTGGGGTTAAGCTGCTTCAGGTTGAGCAGCTTAAGGACAAATCGATCAACCAGAGGAGCACGGAACTCCTCGATCAAATCCAGTGGGAGCGACTGACGACCGTAGCGTAGCCCATGGAAGAGACCGATCCGCAGATCGAATCCACGGCGCATCAGGAACCTCCCCATCTCGGCACCAAGCAAGGTGTATCCGAGGCTGAGCAGAGCATTCACTGGGTCCGTGGGGGGCCTACGTACGCGCCCGGGGAAGGTCCAGGGCGGCGATAGCATCTCACCAAAGACACCGAAGTATCTTGCCGCGGCGGTTCCTTCCAGTCCGCGCAAGGCCTCGTCGTCCTGGGCAGCTTCGATCCGCGCAAGGAGTTGCTCTAGATCCTCAGCAGCTTGAGCGCAGAGGGAAGATCCGCGGTTCCAGGCATAGCGCTGAAGCAGGCGCCGCTGTCCGGCGATCTTCCCGGCAACCACCGCCCGGACAAAGGGCATCCGACGAGGAAGATCGTTCCAGTAGGCAACTTGCGCCAAGAGCAGGAACACGTTCTTGCTCTCTACCGGCTGGACATATCCCCGGAGCTTGCCGTGACTGGAGAGTAGGGAAACATCGACGCCTCCCTCCATCAGCGCCCCCAAGGCAGCACCTGTCACGGTGATAGGGCCTTGCAGGACCACTTGGGAGAGCTCGTGGATAGGTACGGAAGCGACCTCTTTCCCTTGACGTTGGAGAAGCAACCGTACCCCATCCAAACGCAGAACCAGGGTAGGATCCGCGACGATCAAGGTCCGTCCATCGAGAGGTGCGGTCATTCACACCTCCAGGAAGAACCTTGCATTTCCCTGTTCATCCACGGAACGCCGGAGCACTCCGGCCGAAGTTTCCAGCACACCATCACCTGCTTCGTCGAGAAGCTCATGAAGCTGGGCTTCGATCTTCTGTTGCTCCTGGCGAACCAGCCGCTCCTGACGCCGGAGATCCGCAAGCCGTGCGCAGAGGGCAGCAGCCTTGTTCCCCATCTCTTTGCGTCCCTCGTTCATCGAGTCGCGGAGAGCCTTTGCAGTGGACTTTTTGAGAGCAGCCTTCCTGGAACGATCCTCAAGCCCAGGAATCTCGGAAGCACCGAGCACATGGAGCAGCGGATTAGGGTAGACGCCGCCTTCCAGGCGAAAGCGACAATGGCAACCTACCTTTTCCGCAAGCTCAGGCAAGCGCTGGCGGATGCGAGCGCAGCTTGTAGGCATGGGGAACAGCTTGCCGAGAAAGCGGCGTGCCATGCCAGGCTTGTAGTCCACGAGATGGCGAAAGACACCATCGAGGGCTCGCTCTGCCTCGTCCCCCAGGCGTCCGAGGAGGTCCGAAACCAGAAAGCGCTCGGAGGTGACTAGCCCCCGCCCGCTCTCGGCCTGGGCGACCAGCGCCCCCAACACCTTGCATCCAGAGCACAGCTCTTGGGCCCGAGGACAAGTGGCCAACGCTGCCATCACCGGAAGCGGACGCCGAGGAGAAGGAGAAGGTGGACAAGAGGCGGGGATTTCCTCTGAGGATATGGATCGGGTGACACTCGCTGCTACCTGCTCAGCCTGGGCGAAAGCGCCTTGCCGTGCGAGCCGCTCAGCCTCCAACCGCTCAGGGCTCCAAGAGTCAGGAGGAGGCTCCTCCACGGAGATATCTTCCTGTTGGTCCTTCTCTAGCTCTTGGTAACGCCGCTGGGCCCAAGCCCCTTGCAATGATTCTGCCAAGGGTTGAACTTCCGGTGGCAGGGAGGCGAGGTCGAGAGGACCGTAGTAGGCAAGCCAACCGTTGAGCAAAGCCGTCAGTTCCTCGGAGGTGTCGGGTCGCCGAGAGTCCAGGAGAGCCTGGAGCTTCTCCACGAGCCGGTTCTTGGCTCGATCCCCGGGGCGAATTCCGTGAGAATCAAGGCGGAATCCTAGGAAGTCGAAGCCTTCCCGGAGCGAGGCAACGATGACCTTGTCCTCGGCCAAGGAGAGACCAAGACCGGCGAGAGTCTGACGTACCACCACCTCGGCACGCAATGCATCATGGCAGCTCGGGACAGGGATGCAGAGGTCGTCACCGTAGCGAACCATCCAGAAGCCCTCTGCCTCGACGGCACGATCCAGGGAAGTGAGTACCAAATTGGCCAGGAAGGGAGAGAGCGCACTGCCCTGAGGAGCACCGCAGGGCTCATCCACGATGGCGCTCCCGGTGAATTGACCGGCGTGAAGCAGCCTTTCCAGCAGATTAAGCAACGGTGGCTCATCAGCGACGGTGGCTAGGGTGGCCAACAGCAACGGGTGAGCGAGTCGATCGAAGAAGTCTTCAATATCTGCTCGAAAGACCCACCCGCGAGAACCTGTCTGAAGCTGCGCCCAAAGCTGTTCGAGGCCCTGCTTGCCGGAGCGCCCCTTACGGTACGCCCAGGCGAAGTCATGCAGGGCATCGTCGAGGTGGACGGAAAGAACATGGGCCAGGGAGTGGTGGACGATCCGGTCCCGGACAGAGAGGCGAACGACGCGGCGAGTACGGCCATCGGGGCGCTCCAGGAGGATCTGCTGTCCAGGCTGGGGCTGGTAGGTTCCCGCTCGGAGCCCATCCGAGAGGGCCTGGAGCCGTTCGTCCAGATCTCGGGAAAAGGCCAGGAGGGTGACACCATCGGGACCAGGACCGGTGCGGTTCTTGGAAGCTCGATCAAAAGCCTCCGAGAGGGCCTGGACCGAGGAAGCAAGGTCGAACAGCGTGGTCACGGGAACACCAGGGGCCCTCGGGGGGTGTGCAGGGAAGGGCCGACGCCACACAGCCGAACCTGCTGCTGGCAGGTGTCGCAGATCCGGTAGACACGGAGGCTGTCCAGGACGGGGTTGAAGCGCTCGGGGACCGTGGCCTGGGCAAGGAGGCGCACCAGAACCCCTGGAGAGGCGACCAACTCGAAGACGCTGCGCTGAACCCGCTGAGAGCGCTGCTCCAAGAAGCGGCTCAGCTTACGGAGCCTCCTGGGGTGGGCAACATCGAAGGAGAGGAGCCAGGTGCAAGGAGGGGCCATCCTACATGATGGGAGTCGGACGACAGACAAATCTGACAGAGAATTTTTTCTTGGGGTTTCGGTCAGGAGTGGCGTGCTGCCCCCGTAAGGAACCAGGTACGCGAACGAACTCCTCCCGACCAGGTGACCTGCAGGTCACCCGGCCCGCGCCCAACCGGCTCAGGCCCATTTCTGGAGGAAAACCCATGGTTCGTCTCTCCTCGAGTTCGTCGCGTGCCATCCCCGTCTCCGCCATCCGCGAGGCCTATCACGGCAACCTTACCCCTCTCATCCTGACGATCCGCAACCTGCTGCTGAGGGTGCTGCAAAGCAAGGGACTCCCCCAGGCCATCGCAGAGGAGCTCGCCCAGGAGCACACTCTCCCCCTGGTGGAGTGCTTCTGCAAGGGAGAGGTCCAGCAAGCTGCCTGGTTCCGCTACACCTACCGCACCGCAAGCCGCCTCGCCGCGACGTACCACTGGCGGGCTTCCCGGCAAGAGCTGGTGGGGGATTCTCCCTGGTGGGGAGATGCTTCGGAGGGTGGGCTCACCGGTCCCAGCGTGGCCTTCTGGGGGAGCGACGCCCCATCCGCGGAAGAGCTGCTGCTCCGCGGAGAACAAGAAGCGCAGCTACACCGTGCGCTAGCCAGCATCCCGGCCGCCGACCGCCTGCTGTTGACCCGGATCTACCTGGAGGACGTCCCCCTGCCCGCCCTGCTCTCCGGCGGGAGCAGAGACGCGCTCTACAAGCGCCACGAGCGGGCCAAGGCGAGGCTTCGGAAGGCGATGGCGGACCGCACCGAGCGAAACCCTTACCCCTGGAAGAGATCCTCCAAGCGCCTGCACTCCAGGGCACCTGGGGTTCCCTTCTGGACCTGGGTGGGAATGCCCCCTGGAGTCTCGGGTGGGGCCAGATAAAAGGTGGATGGCTCGTTGGTGACAACGAGGAAAGGCTGCTTGATCTCGGCCATCTTGAAGGGGATCTTGCGAATCAGCATGCACTCGTCGAAGTGGAGATCCTCTAGGAAGAGAGGGATGGCTACGAGGAAGCGCGCTAGTCGCCCCGAGGTGCGCTCAAACTGGAGGATGCGCGAGTTGAGATCCTTGGTGTCGCTGCCAGCGGTCTTGGCATCGATAGAGAACAGCGTTCCGCTTCGCCCCATAAGCAAGACATCGTGCTCCTGTTCGGGGATCCCGGCATTGTCCTGACGCTCAACCTTCCAGTTGAAGAGAACTTCCTTGGAAAATTTCGAGGAACGGGGGAGTTGCTCCATGACGATGGTCTGAACCAGGTATTCGAAGTACTTGGGCCAGAAAATCGTCGCTGTTGTGAATTCGTTGGGAAGATGATTGGGTGGGGGTATTTCCCATATTTTTTTCCATGTATCCGCGGAGAATATGGCGTTGAATATAGCGTTGGTAACATTCTCGAGAGAGTGGTTGATCCTCCTCCCGCTCACCTGGCTATTGAGCGCGCCAAGGATGGATTTCTTGAAAGGATTTTTTGCGACATTTTTTAGCCAATGCTGAAGATCCCTGGTCGATGAAGGAAGGCTCAAATCTGTTGATGAGGCACCAGCGAGCTGCCTGTACCAGGAGAGGCGATATTCCCTATTTGTCCTGAATTTTTCCAGTTCTCTCATGAAACAAGGATATTTCGACCTATCCTCCAGTGGGCTTTTTTCCAGGTCGTTGGGGGGGACGAGTTTCCTTGCGAAGATGTTAACGATATCTTCGATCTGCAAGGGTTGGGGACATGGGAGGATATCCGTCGCTATCGGTGGGTACTCCTTGATGCCTGCGGGAGTCACTTCAATCAGGATCGTTTTCTCGTCCGTGCGCGTGTAGATAGCCCAATCACCGACCTGCTTTTCAAGAAAACGCCAGAGTGCGATCTGTTGGCTCTTGAGCCCGCCACCCAGGTTCCAAAGCCTGGGAGCAGCAATGTTGAGATCCCCGAGCCAGGAGGTGAGCCCTTCGATCGAGTCCTGAGGATTTCCAAATGCACTCTCTTGCACCGTAACACCACGCTCCCGCAAAACCTTGGTAAGTCCTTCCCCCAGCTTTCTCTCCTTTGCAAAAGGGCTGGATAGCAGGTGTACCTTGCGCAGCCCAAGCTGCACCGCCGGCAAGAGGTTCACGATGTTTTGCTCGGTATTGACAGCGATCATCGTGAATCGAGAAAAATCTTCGGCTACCACGTGATTCACCCACCGCCTACCTCTCCTCCCCTGCTGCCCTTCGAAGGAGCCGGAGGGAGAGGCGAAGGCTACCCGTGGCTCCACTCCGTGTCCACTCGGTGAGCCCCCCCCTGTGCTAGGGCCTTGAGAAGGGGCATCTGGAGGAGGCGGGCCACAACATGCTCCGCCTGCTCAAAGGGCGAGAGTTGCCCCTCTCGGAGCGTCAGCGGGGACGGATCGAAACCTAGCCCGAGCGAAGCACCCTGGAACAGTGGTTTCAGTAAGCCATCGCGGCGATCCGTGCGGACGACGCGCTACACGAACGGCTCCGTCGAGGTTCCTGGAGGAACGAGGGACAACCATTTCTCTATCCGATCCGTACAGGTATATCCTCATCTCCCCCATGAAGACCCGGATCGTTTCGTTCCTCGGACTGTCCAACAGGGAAACGCCACCCTACTACGACGAGGTGCCCTATGAGATCGAGGTTTTCTCCGGGGGGCAACGGGTGCGTACTGCGAAGACCGCCCTCAAGGACGTAGCCACCGTCCTAGCGACGGAAGACAACAATTGCTCGCTGCTGATGCTCGGGACCGAACAGGCGAAGAACCGGTGGTTCGGTCAGGAGGGTGCGTTCCGCCTGGAACTTCAGAAGGGGCTTGCTGCTTCTCCAGGAGGGCTCTCACGGAACCCCATGCTCGGGTTCCAGTCAATTCCGGAGGGGACAACCCGGGAGGAATGCTGGCGTATCTTCACCACGCTGAATCACGCTCTCCAAGCAGAACCGCTGGAGCTATCCATCCCGGGGGATACCACGACGCAGCGAGAGTCCCAGGAGCCTACTGAGATCGTGCTGGACATCACCCACGGCTTCCGGTCGGCACCGTTCTTCGCGGCGTCGGTGGTGGCCTTCCAGCGCTCCGAGCAGCGCCGCAAGGGGCAAAATGGCCCTCGCTTCCGCATCGTCTATGCTCACCATGAGCCCTGGAAATACAAGGAAGATCCGGATGGCTACACCGCTCCGATCTGGTTCCTCGACGATCTGATCGAGGTGCTGGACTGGAATACGGCTATCGACGATCTGATGCGCCATGGACGGGCCGACGAACTGGAACGGCGAGTCCAGGCTGTCCACAATCGGGCAGCCCGGCATGCTCGAGAAAATCAGCTAAACTTCCCTAAGCTCCAGCAATTCGGGAAAGCTGCCAGGGACTTCGCGGACAGCCTGGTAACGGCCCGTATCCCTGAGACGATCACGGAGCGGAGCGAAGCTCTTAAGAACGCGATTGCATCCTGTCGTCAAGATCTGGTTCGCCACATCCCGCCTCTGGAACCTCAGCTTGATCATCTCCAAGAAAAGGCCCGAGCGCTCTCGGCGCCTACCGTGGTGAGCCGAGAAGGGATCCGCGCCTCCCTGGAGCTGGCAACGCTCTATCTGGAACTCCAGCGCTATGCGGAGGCCGCGATTACGCTCCGAGAAACCGTGGTCTCCGCCTGCAGCGTGGAGCTGACGGGCAACCAAGCACTTCAGCCTCACCATGGCGGTACATCTACGAGGGTCAGGGGCAACTCAGGATTTCAAGAGGAGCGCAAGCATCATGAAGATCACCTCTGGACGGATTCCGCAGAGGATACTGAAGTGGTGAAGCAACTGAGGAACCTGATGCGCAGCATCGGGGATCTTCGGAACGACGTGGAGCATGGAGGATTCCGTGAGATGGCACGGGGTGGAAGCAACATCCGCGGGGAGCTGCAGGAGAAGCTGAATCAGTTCCGGAAATTGAGCCTCTCCAACACCTCGAACTTCGCTTCTCGCGGAGGCGTCTTCCTCAACCTCTCCAATCACCCTGTGAGCACCTGGAGCCAGGAGCAGCGAGAGGCAGCGCGCGCCCTGGGCCTGGGGGAACCCGCCGACCTAGAGGGCGGGATGCCGCTAGTTCCTCCCGAAGCCGATGCAGGCACGGTGCAGGCGCTGGCCCAGGAGCTGGCCCAACGAGCAGCCGAGCAGGGAGCCCGAGGAGCCCATGTGGCAGGAGAATTCACACTGACCCTAGCCCTGGTGAGGGCGCTCCAGACGCAAGGGGTGCGCTGCTTCGCCGCCACAACCCGCCGGGACGTCGAGGAGCGCCCAGGAGCTGATGGCGGCACGGAGAAAGCAGCTCGATTCCGCTTCGTCCGCTGGCGGGAGTACCTCTAAGCAGGGAAACCCACCTCCACGCTCCCCTGGTGGGCAGAGGGAGGTGAGATCGCTTTCAGGCAAGCCGGATCGACAAAACCCGTTTCCCGCCTTTCAACTTCACCCACACCTCGCGAGGCGCAGCCTGGGAGGCGGCTTCCAGCGCCGCTTGTACCTCCCCGTCGGGAGCCGACTTGAGCTTGCGTAGCTCCTCCTCCAGGGGCTTCTGCTTGCCAGGGAGCCACACGTACAGCGTGGGCCTCCTGTGACTATCCATAGCGATCCATGCGGAAGCTCGTTCCTCCTCTGCAGAAGCCTCCTGCACAGGAGCTGGGGCCGGGACCGCCGGAACAGGTGCTGCGGCAGGTGGTGGGGTAGGTTCCGCGAACCATTCTCGGGCCTCGGGCGGGCAGCGCTCGTCCTGGAGCCAGGCGCGCCACACCTTCGGGCTGGCCTCGCGCATCCGCTGGGCGGCCTTCCTGGCGGCGGCGATTTCGTCCGGGGTCGAGACCTCCCGGACAA
>JANWXX010000185.1 GCA_025057345.1 Polyangiaceae bacterium
TTGTCCTTGGATGTGGCCATCGGAGGGTAACAGCCCGATATTCCTCAACATTCCTGGGTGGGTGCGTAACCCCTAATAGGATCTGCGCCGAAACCTCCTGCCCCGGTTGTATGGTCATCAACGAAGAGGGGACGATCTGCGTCAGCGTCCCCAATGGGGAAGACCCAAAGGATGCCTGCTCAATCAAGGAATATGGCTGTACTTCTCTCGATGACTGTGATGGGCAAGGTTCTTGTGCGAAGCGCAAAGTAGAGGAGGATTGCCCAGGAGGGATCAACGGGGAGTGTAAATCCAACGGGAAGTGCTGCGGTAAGATCACTGGGATCTGCTTCTGATGCTTCCTGCTCCTGGAGTAGAAGCCTCACTTGCCCTGATTCTTGGTTCCGAAGCTGCGCCTTGCTGCTAAGGTTTGCCGGAGGTTTTCTCTTGAGCACTCCGCGTTATGTCGTCGGCATCGACCTGGGCACCACTCACACGGCTCTGGCTTATCTCGATCTGCAGAGCGACCCTGCCTACCCACCCTCGCCCCGCGTCTTCGCCATTCCCCAACTCGTTGCTCGGGACACCGTCGAATCGCGGGATCTACTTCCCTCGTTCCTCTACCTGCCCCACGAGAGCGAGGGGCCGCAGGGGCTTCCCTGGGATGCACAGCGCACCCACGTTGTCGGTGTCTACGCCCGTTCCCGTGGAGCTGAGGCCCCTGGCCGACTCGTGTCCAGTGCCAAGAGCTGGCTTTGCCACCCCTCCATCGACCGGCGCTCGGCAGTGCTTCCAGCAGGGTCCATGGAGGTCGAGCGAGTGTCTCCCGTGGAAGCCTCCTTCCGCTACCTAGAGCACCTGGCTGAAGCCTGGGATCACACCTTTGCCAGGGGTGACCAGGCGCTTGCCCTCCGTCATCAGGAGATTGTGCTGACGGTGCCCGCCTCCTTCGACGCGGTGGCCCGAGAGCTGACGGTGGAGGCAGCCTATGCGGCAGGGTTGGAGAACATCACCCTCCTGGAGGAACCTCAGGCAGCCCTCTATGCCTGGCTGGATCGCGCGGGGAATCACTGGCGCAAGGAGCTGCATCCCGGGGACTTGCTGCTGGTCGTCGACATCGGTGGAGGTACAAGCGACTTCTCTGCCATCGCCGTTGTCAACCAGGAAGGCTCGTTGGGGTTGGAGCGGGTCGCTGTGGGGGACCACATCCTGCTGGGCGGCGACAACATGGACTTGGCCCTTGCCTATGCCCTCCGCCAGCGGCTCAAGGCGGAAGACAAGGACTTGGACTCTTGGCAAACAAGTGCCCTGATCCACGCCTGCCGAACGGCCAAAGAGCAGCTCTTTGCCACCCCTTCCCTGGCTGAAGCGTCGGTGGTGATCCCAGGTCGAGGAAGTAAACTGCTGAGTGGTGCCATCCGAATTGAGCTCAAGCGCGAAGATCTGGAAAGGATCCTGGTGGATGGTTTTTTCCCTTGGGTTAGCGCCGATGCACGCCCTGTGGGAAGGGCTCGTGCAGCCCTCACCACCCTAGGACTTCCCTATGCATCTGATGCCGCCATCACGCGCCATCTCGCGGCTTTTCTAGGGCGCCAGGGGGGGGCAACCGCAGGGCTCCACGGATTCGTTGCAAGTGGCCCCCTCCGCCCTACGGCAGTCCTCTTCAACGGCGGTGTGATGAAAGGTGAACCCCTGAGGGAGCGCTTGCTCTCCGTATTGCAAGGCTGGGCCCGGGAGGCAGGAGCCCCGGAGCCTCGTGCCCTCGAAGGAGCCGACCTGGACCTCGGGGTCGCTCGGGGGGCCGCCGTGTATGGTTTTGCCCGCAGAGGTCGGGGTATTCGGATACGAGGCGGCACGGCTCGCTCTTACTATGTCGGTATTGAGAGCGCAGCCCCAGCAGTTCCTGGGATCGAGCCTCCTATTTCAGCACTTTGTGTGGCTCCTTTCGGCATGGAGGAAGGTACCTCCGTCGACCTCCCCGCCCGGGAGCTGGGGCTGATCGTCGGAGAACCGGTGCGCTTCCGCTTCTTCAGCTCATCGGTACGCCGCGAGGATCCCGTGGGCGCCGAGTTGGAGGATGCCCCCGAGCATCTGGAGGAGATGCCTCCCCTTGAGGTAACCCTGCCCCCTGAGGGACGACGTGCAGGCGATGTAGTCCCAGTAAGTCTGCGTGCCTCAGTAACCGAGATTGGGACGCTCCTCCTCGAAGCTGTCGCGCTACACCCCTCTATCCCCGATGAACGGTGGAAGATCGAGTTCAACGTTCGCGGTGAGGGGGGGTGATCTCCCCTGCGGTAAGGTGTTCAACCAAACTGCAGACCTCACCGAATGTGGAACAGACTCAGTTGTACCTTCTCCCGGATACCAAGAACTTCCCTACGATCGTTGGGGATGGTAGGGTAGCGAGCCTCTTCGAGGAAGGCTGCAGCGCAATCCGCTTCGCCAAACCTACGGGAGCAGGAAGCGAGGATGAGCCCAAACTCGGAAGTGAGTTCTCCCGGGGGAGATGCAGGCTTCGGAAAGATTGCGCTTTACCCTTCTTGTTGTACCCAAGAGATGTAAGCTTCCAGCGAGGAGGCCGTATCCACGTCGAACACCAAAAATTCAGGAAGTTCGTAGGGGTGGAGAGCTAGCAATTTGGCTCGGAGGGCCCCCACCTTATCAGAGGCGACCTTGATCAGTAGGGTCACTTCCTCATCCTTCTGGAGCTCGCCTTTCCACCGATAGACACTCTTCACCGGGAAGGCGTTGACGCAAGCGGCCAGCCGCTCCTCCACCAGAGCGCAAGCAATGCGTTCGGCGTGGTCGGGGGGGCAGTTGGTAAAAGCAAGCTTCATTTTCCCTCGAAGGTGGCTTTGCGCTTCTCCAGGAAGGCAGCCATCCCTTCCTTCTGGTCAGTAGAGCCAAAGAGAACCCCGAAGGTCTGAATTTCAAGTTCGTTGGCGGTTGCCAATTCGATGTCGGTACCTCGGAGCAAAACACGCTTGGCGGCCGCGATGGCGAGAGGCCCCTTGCTGGCGATCTTGAGGGCGATGTCCCGAACCTTGGAGAGCAGCTCGTGGGCGGGGAAAACACCGTTGATAAGGCCGATACGGAGGGCTTCTTCAGCGGACAAGGGCTCACCAGTATAAATCAGTTCGCGGGCTTTAGCGAGGCCGACGCGGCGGGCGAGGCGCTGGGTTCCCCCAAAGCCGGGGATGACACCCAGGTTGACCTCCGGCTGACCGAGCTTGGCTGAATCGGCAGCGTAAGCCAAGTCACAGGCGAGCATCAGCTCGCATCCACCTCCGAGAGCGAAGCCGTTGACAGCAGCGATCACCGGAAAGGGGGACATCTCGATCTGGTAGCAGAGGCGGTGGCCAGCTTCGGCGAAACGGGAAGCCTCGATGGAGTTCATAGCCGCCATGGTGGCAATATCGCCCCCGGCGACGAAGGCCTTACCCGCTCCCGTGAGGATCACGACCCGGGGGCCATCCTGCCGATCGAAGCGAAGGTGGTGGATCGCGTGAGTCAGCTCGGCGATCAAGCGTGCATCCAGAGCATTGAGCTTATCGGGGCGATGAAGGGTGATGGTGGTGATAGGGCCATCGCGCTCGATCTGCAGGTACTGGTAGTCCATGATCTCCTCTAGGATGGAAGGTACACCTCGTGCGCTGTTCTTTTTCGTCGTAGGTCGAGAGTCTGCGGCCTGATGTGACCTCACCCCCGACGAATGGGTCAAGGAGGGAGCGCAGAGGCACCGACTATTTCAAGGGAAGGATGCTCACGAGCGAAGCGGAGAGCGACCGCAGGAAAGGCCACGTCGTCGGGGAACCAAGACGGGCGAGCCCCCGGGAGAAGCACCGAGGCGGTTTCACTACCCCAGCCGCCGAAGGAGAACTCCCAGGGGACCGGTGCCGTAAGCTGTACTAGCCATCCCGGTCCCGCAGGGGAAAGGTGGGGTACAATCAAGGTGATTTGCAGTTCCTCGGGTCGGATCTTAGCAAGGTGCCCGAGACGGGCATGGATCTGGCGAGCCGCATCGGCACGGAGCTGGGCGTGAGGCGCAGAACCCATATGCCCTGGAACTAGCTCAACCCCAGTAGGAGTCACTTGGAGAACTCGGAAGGAAGCAATGTAGCGAGGCGGTTCGGCACAGGGATCCTCGATCCGTTCAGTACGGAGAAAGATCCAAGCTCCAAGCCCCGCGAGCGGGTAGTGGAACTCCTCAGCGGGCTCGTCCTGCGCTTCCGGGATCACTACGGTTCGCATGCCTTGCTCGTCCTCCAAGATGACACGCTGGAGGATCCGCAAAGGGAACGGAGTGTTGCCCCGTGGGCAGGGAGGAACGGGGGACTGAGTGGTTTCGAGGACCAAGCGGAGTGTTCGAGGGGGAACGTGGAGGAAGATCCCCGATTCACTCCGGAGCAGGTGACCAGCTTGGTCGAGCCAGAAAGAGCGCTCAGAGGTGCCGGGGGTTGCTTCCCGCGGGCGCGTCCAGAGGATTGCACCAACCGTGTCGTCCACAGAGAGAGGAGCCGAGGAGGGAGGAGAGGAGGGGAGAGGAGTGCGTCCCTCGCACCAAGAGGAGAGAACCTTGGCGAGGAGACCAACGAGAGAGACGAGGGAGAGGGGGAGGAGACGCCTCACGAGGAGAAAGCGATAGACTTACGGGCGGAGAGGAGGCCCGCAGCCACGAAAGCGAGGGAGAGAGAAGCGACGAGGACGAGAGGCCAAAGAGGCCTCTTGGGAGGAGAAGGACTGGCGGCCTCGCGGATGGCAGCAAGGTAGGTGGCTTCATCTTGGAGGCCGAGAAGAAGTTTGTCGTGGATCCAAACGGTGGGGAGGCCCTGGAAGTTGGAATTGCGAACGAAGGCGATGTGTTCCTCGACAGCGGCTTCAGTGGCAGGGTCGGCCATACAAGCCTCGAAGGTTTCCGAAGGGATCTCTAGCTCACGGGCTGCAGCGGAGATGGCCACACGGGAGAGGGAGCCGGAGAAAAGGCGATCCGCCATAGGAGCTCCCTTGCCAGCAGCCTCGGCACAGAGGTAGGCAAGGCTGGCGGTGCGAGCGTTGGGGTGCCTGGGGAGCGGCATTGTCTTGCGAACCAGGTGGATCTTCTGATCTCCGGCCTGCTGGATGGCTTTTTCAAGGATCGGATGGGCAGCTCGACAGAAGGGGCACTCAAAATCACTGAATTCAACGATAGTAATGTGACCTGGCTTCCAGAGGGCACGAACGGTGCGCGGGGCCTGGCTCTCCGGTTTCAAGGAAGCGAGGGCCCAGGGGCCTGCAGCGGCTGCCACCAGGAGACCGAGCCAGGCAAGGCGGCCAGGATCCCGCTGCTCCTCGGCACTGGAGAGGAGGAAAAAGCCTGCAGTAGCAGCAAGGAGAGCACTGAGATCAACCACAACACAGAAAGAACAGAGCACGCCGATGACAAGAACTTGGAGGCCGAGGAGACCGAGGCCCACAACCCCCCCCAAGATCGCAGCAAGCGCGGTGAATTTTCGGAGAGAAGGGAGGAAGGAGAGGATCAAGAGGCCACCGAACGCACCAAGCCCCAGGGCCGGGACCGGAACCCCGGCGACCCGTCCGTAGCCGAGGGCGCGGATCTGTTCGCAACCAGCCCCAGTGGCGCAAAAGGCAGGCTGAGGTCGAAGACTATCGATAAGCAAGGCCATGCTGAAGGCGATGGCCAGGAGACTTGCCAGCCGTAGCACCAGCAAAGAGGGAGAGCGCACCATCGGGGCGAATCTAGACCCCGGGCAGTTCCTCGCCCAGAGGCTTGGTCACTCTTCCCGCTGAACCTTGACGAAGCTACGATTTTTGAAAAAGGTCGCGGACCAGCTCAGAGCAATAGCGAGGAGGAAGAAGAGCAGGGTGTAGGGTTGGAGATGGTCGAAGATCCGTCGGAAGATTTCCGTATCAGGCAGCTTCCAAAGGAATTCCAGGCGGTGAAACTGGTGGGCGATGAGGGCGAGGCCAAGGGCTGTAGAGCTCCATCCCCCGACACGGAGCAAACCACTCACCACCACAGGGACGAGGTTGAGCTTACGATAGATGAGACGCTGTCCCTGCTCGAAATCCTGGATACGGGAGGCAGCGAAGTCGGGGAGGTGGGTGAGAAGGAGCTGGGTGAGGAGGGCTGTGTCCAGCACACTCCCGGGGGCATAGAGTTTATCTAGCTCGCGCATGCGAATGAGCCGTAGAGCGCGGCGCGTCTCTTTTTTGTAATCGAACTCAGGATTGACTCGCAGGACCACAGAGTCGATGGTGAGAAGGCCCTTGTAGAAAAGCATGGTGTGGGGCGCGAGGACGAGACCAACCTGTCGGGCGATTTGCATGGAGCTGGCGACGAGGCGGTTGAGCGTTTTCTCACTCATCGGTGCCCCCGGGTTATCGCAAGCGTCGAGCCATGCATCGGCGCTTTCGCAGAACTCATCATAGGTGTCGGTGACCAGGAGTCCGCGGGGAGCATCCAGGACATCCAGGGTGGCCATGAAGAGCTTCTCGATGTTCTCCTTAGAGACAGCATCCAACATGATCCCCTGCTCCCGGCGGCTCTCTTCATTGAGCCTGCCCTGAAGACCGAAATCGATGAAGCCGATCACGTTCTCAGGGAGGACGATGAGGTTGCCTGGATGAGGGTCACCATGGAAGACCTGGCCGACGAACGCCTGTAGCAGAAAGGTCTGCCAGACGTTGCGGGCAATGGTCACCCGGTCACAACAGAAAGCGGCAAGTTCCTCGTCAAGGGTAGGATCTCCCGCCTCGTGGCGCCGGATGATCTCACTGATAGGAATCCCGTCGAGGAATTCCATGGTGAGGACCCGGGTCGTGGTTTTATCCCAGTAGATGTAGGGGATGCGCTGGCGAGGGTTCCAGTGGGTGAGTTCATGGAGCCGATCCGCATTTTTTCCTTCCTGCAGGTAGTTGATCTCGCGGCGAGTCCATCGGACAAAGTCCTTGAAGACAGGGTAGAGCTTGATACGTCCGAGGAGCCCGAGGCTATCTACGATGAGGCCGAGGAGCAGAAGCAGACGACCATCAATCTCGATGGTCTGCTCGCTACCCGGTCGGCAGACTTTGACGGCGACCTGGCGCTCCTCGTGGCCATCCAGGATGGTGGCAAGATGCACTTGTCCGAAAGAGGCTGCCCCGATGGGCTCATCGTCGAAGTGGACGAATATTTCCCTGATGGGGCGTTTGAGTTCACGCTCAATGATGGCGCGTGCTTCCTCACTAGGAAAGGGAGGGGCATTATCGAAGAGGTTGCCGAGCTCAGCGCAGTAGACGGGAGGTAGGATGTCGCTGCGCATGCTGAAGAGCTGGCCGAATTTGATGAAGGCACCACCGAGTTCTTCCAGCAACTCTCGGAGTCGTTCAGGGTTGCGACGGCGAGATCGACCGCCTCGGAGCCAGGCAACCAGGGGGATGCGCCAGACTAGCTCCTCCAGAAGGAAGCCCGCGAAGAAGCGAGCGAATGACGTAAGCACCCGAACGGTACGGCCCCGATTGGAGAACTCAGGGCGCTGTTCCGGGAGCAGCAGAGGCAGGGTCTTGGGGATGCGAGGGTTCGCCTTGGGGCGCTGGGGCTTCCTTGAGGCTTCCTGGCGCGGAGTAGCCTGGGAGGGCATCACCGGGAGTCAGGGCTTTCCATTGGGGCTGTCGGCAGGAGTGGTAGCTCCGGCACTATCACGGCGGCGGCGCTCGCCCTGGTCAGCTCGGGGAGAGCGCATGGCCTCCTCGAAGCGGGTGGAAAGGCGGCGAGGAACAGCACGCATCTCATCCACAAGGTCGTAAATGGCCCGATCGGCTTCGCCGGTAAGGCCACGGACGATGTCTCCAGGGCTTGAATAATCCTCGTCAAAAGCTCGGTCGATGGCCCCTCGAAGAACCCGGGAAGCTACATCTAGAGCGATGGCCGCGGACTCGACACCAACAAAGAGTACCCCTCGGTTGAGGTCACCGAACTCGCTCATGAGGGCGGGGCGACCTCTCCGCCCGCGGATACGGTGCCGATCGTTGTTGTCCTCGCCATCTTCCCGGGCATCTTCCCCACGTTCCATACGCCCCCTGCGCGGGTGTACGCTACCAGGCTCACGGACCAGTCGCTTCTCAGCCATCGGAATCCTCCTTCGGAATCATGTAAACCATGTTACGCTCCCGGCGTCCAACGAGGGCTGCGCATGTCCACCAACGAAGAAGCCGCCATCACGTTCCACGGTTCGACCTTCCTTGAGCTATCCTTCAAGCCAATCACCCTCTTTGTCGATCCAGTGTTCTCGTCTACACGGAGGGGGCGCCGCCTCCGAGGGGCAACGCGCCCCTGCGACTACGTCTTCGTCACCCACCCTGGTGATACCTTCGATGATGTGCTTGACCTGCTGGAGGATAACAAGGAATCCGTGCTGGTTGCCTCGGAACGCACCTGTCGGCTGGCCCAGGGAGAGCTTGGTTTGGGGCGCAAGCGGCTCCTGGACCTGGAACCCTGGGAGCGTGCCAGCGAGGAGAATTTCCGGGTTACTGCCGTCCCCATCGCCAAGCCATCGATGCTGGATGAGAGCATCGCTCTGCTGGAGGATCTCGGTGGCACAGGCTTGGGTCGTCTCGTTCCCCGGGGGGCCGTCCGTGTCCCGATGGCTGGGGTTTCCGCGGGCCTACGAGTACTGGAATCGCTGCCTTTCCTTGGCAACGAGCTGACCCGGAATCTCCGTGGGCGCCCAGCGCTCGGCTTTCTTTTTGAGCTGGGTGGCGGTCAGAGGATCCTTCACCTTGCCGACGGCGTTCACGTGGCCAACGACGAGCGAGAGCTAGAAGACATCGCCTCTTTGTCCGCCGTCGATGTCATTCTGCTGGATGTGGGTGCTCAAGGGGTCGACGCAGTGGTCCGGGCCCTCCGTATCTTCCGGTTCGGCACGGTGTTGCTCTACCGCAGCCAAGATCCGTACGCCCGGGGCCGCCGTGCTACCCCCCAGCCCGTCGCCGCCTATATCGAGGCGATCCAAGAGGATCAAGGCGACAGGGTGGAAGCCCTCCAC
>JANWXX010000186.1 GCA_025057345.1 Polyangiaceae bacterium
CAGCGCTGGGGATCTCTCGATGGCTCCCCCGCACACGCGGGGATCGACCGTGCACGCCGGGGTGTTTCCCGGCAAAGGACAGGGCTCCCCCGCACACGCGGGGATCGACCCACGCGGAGGTGAGGCTACCGCGTGCACCTTGAGGCTCCCCCGCACACGCGGGGATCGACCGGCCGGAGACTGCCTCCTAGTGGGGCAGTATGTGGCTCCCCCGCACACGCGGGGATCGACCTGCCTCCCCAGGCCAAATAGCCAACCCCGTCCGGGCTCCCCCGCACACGCGGGGATCGACCTTGGTCCTGAGACACACCGTCCGCCCCGTCGGCGGCTCCCCCGCACACGCGGGGATCGACCCTCGTCGAGCGCGGTCAGCAGGGGGGTGCTCTCGGCTCCCCCGCACACGCGGGGATCGACCCGTGTTCCACCTGATCGCCGCGGCTCGACGGCTGGCTCCCCCGCACACGCGGGGATCGACCACCGGCCGCGGTCAGGTACGAGACCATCGACGTGGCTCCCCCGCACACGCGGGGATCGACCTAGTAAGGGAAATTCTCCGAGAGACCACAGAGAGGCTCCCCCGCACACGCGGGGATCGACCCTTGGGCGCCTTCCCGCGTGGCTTCCCCACCCAGGCTCCCCCGCACACGCGGGGATCGACCTGTCCCTGGTAGCTGTAGCATGGCGTCCCACAGGGCTCCCCCGCACACGCGGGGATCGACCCGTGGAGTTTAGGATGAGCTTGATTACCGCCTCGGCTCCCCCGCACACGCGGGGATCGACCCAGTGCCTCCGTGCCGGCGCTGACGCCGGTGGGGGCTCCCCCGCACACGCGGGGATCGACCGGGCATGGCGACTAGTGCCCAAGCATCCAGTCAGTAGACCAGGGGGCCACGACTTACGGGAGCTGGAACTCCTCCTGCCAGCGCTGGATGAGGTACCCCCCTCGCTCGGGTCGAAGCATCACCAAAAGTTCATCGCCGAAGAGGCGGTCGGCCCCGACACGAGGAGTAAGTATACGAACGCGAAGGAGGACGTCACCGGGCTGCATTTCGGGGGGGCGGCGGGGCCTTCCGGGGAGGAGGGCATCCAGGTCTTCAGGGGTAAAGACCTCCGTGTCGGACTCCCGCAGAAGGGGAGAACTAGCGAGGGGCTCGTAGTCGAGACGTCGTATGCGCTCACGGAAGTGATGGAGGAGTGGGGCACTACTGTTGCTTTGGGGGTTGAGCCAGGAGCTGCGGGGGGCTAGCAGCGGCTGGATTTCGGAGAGGTCTTCCGAGACGAGGGCGTTAAGGACGCGGCGCAGGACATGGAGAGCAGCCTCGACGGGGAGCGGAGGCAAGAGGGCCACGGACCATGGGGAGGGAGCCTCGGCGAGGAGGACGGGGGAGACGGGGGCTGGGAGCGGGTCAAGAGCGACGCCGTCGGGCAGGCGACGAGAGGGCTCTAGGCGGTCGGTGGTGGGGTAGGAGGGGGAGCGAGGGGAGCAACAGGCGAGGGTGATGAACACCAGCGCCAGCGGGGCAAGGTGGAGCTCAGAGGGGCTCAACGGTTGGTGCGTTGGCACGGGTGAGGGTAAGTATCGAGCGGTCTGGGACTGGGGTAAACCCGCTCGGAGATCCCTCGTAATCGGCCACCATGAGCTGGACTTTTGAGGTATCGAGGTCAGCGCTTCGGGCGCGACGGAGCCACTCATCGCCGAGGATGTTGCCCAGGTCGTGGCGTCCTTGGAAAACCCGGTAGGCCATGGGAGCGCCTGCATGGAGGGCCACGATGGCCTCCCCGTCGGTGAGGGCGATGTTGCCGACGAGCGGGGGTGCCCCTTCCTCGGCGGAAAGGCGATCCAGGAGTACAAGGGTGGAGCGGAGGGCTTGATGGGTTTCCGCAGGGGCGACGGGGGAGCGATCGAGTCCGCCGGCATCGTGGAGGAAGGAGAGGAAGAGATGGAAGATCAGTTCGCTGTCGGTTTCCCCCCGAACATTACGGCGCAAGAATTGGGGGATGGACTCAATGAGACGTTCGCGCAAGGAGGGGAAGGCGGGGAGATTCCCGGTGTGAGCGAAAAGCCACTGACGGAAGCGAAACGGGTGAGTGTTCTCGGTACGGAGGGTACCTACGGTAGCGAGGCGTACATGCCCGAGGAGCGCGGTAGTACGCAGATCGGCGAGGGAACTGGCGAGGGGCATGGAGGGTCGGTCATCGACGGGGCGACGGCGCAGCAGGATCTCCCCTCCTTGATAGAAACCCACGCCCCAGCCGGTGGCTCTAGCGGGGGAGGGGGTGGGATTGATCAAGGAAGCTTCTGCCTGCAGCACCTTGGCGCCGAGATCCGGACGGTTGGCGAGAAACGCGAACAGACGTGCCATGCGTTGCCTCCGTGGCCCAAGAGTCTCTTAGGAATTGGACGGGCTTGGGCCCGAAACGATTTAGCTGGCGACTTAGGATGTAGGATCGGTTGGCTGGGTTTGGTCAAGTATCTGGCGTGTTGCTTGATGTGCTCGTATTTGGGTTTGTTGCACGTACCAACGCACAAGCCAGGGACCCACAAGGCCCACCAACAAACCTAGCATCCACCAGGGCGGACCCTCAGGCATGGGGCTATGCTAGCACACCCGCCGGGGCTGTGCCTTGCTAGGTATACAGCCGGGAGCAAGCCGGGCTACAGGAGGCCATGTTCTCATGCTCTCCCTCCTTGCGCGGTGCTGCGCCTGTGCTCGTCGGTCGCCCCCTCTCTTTGGAGGATCTGGAGGATGTGGCCCGTCGAGGCCGCCCTGTCCTCCTTTGTCCCGAGGCTCGAGCTCGGGTCCAACAAGCGCGTACTGCCGTGGACGCGATTGCCTCTGGTGGCGACGAGGCTCCCCGAGTGTATGGCGTCAACACGGGCTTCGGTTACCTAGCAGAGACTCGGATCTCCGCAGAACATATCCGTCAGCTTCAGCTCAACCTAGTGCGCAGTCATGCCTGCGGGGTTGGTCCTTCCCTTGGGATCGCGGAGGCCCGCGCCATGATGCTGCTGCGAGCCCAGGTGCTGGCTCAAGGCCACTCCGGCGTTCGCGTTGAGTTGATTGAACAGCTTCTTGCCATGTTGGATCGAGGCGTCACCCCGAGGATTCCTGCTCAGGGGAGCGTCGGTGCCTCCGGGGATCTCGCCCCCCTAGCCCACTTGGCGCTCCTTCTTGTCGGGGAGGGGGAAGCGGTGACCGAGGACGGCGCGACGATCACGGGAGCCGAGGCGCTCGCCCGTGCCGGCCTTTCCCCTCTTACCCTCGAAGCCAAAGAAGGGCTCGCTCTGATCAACGGAACCCAGTTCATGGCCGCTCTCGGCACGCTGGCGGTGCTGGAAGGGAGGCGTCTCTGCGTACTCGCGGACATCGTCGGTGCAGCCAGCCTGGAGGCCAACAAGGGTTCGGTCCGGCCCTTTGACGAGCGGGTGATTGGGGTCCGCCCCCACCCCGGAGCGATGACGAGCGCCGCCAACCTCCGAGCGTTGCTTCGGGATAGCCCGTTGATGGCGAGCCATGCGGACTGCGGTCGGGTGCAAGATGCCTACTCGTTCCGCTGCATGCCCCAGGTCCACGGCGCTTCTCGCGATGCCCTTGCCTGGGCCGCGGAGGTGCTCCACCGGGAGATCAACAGCGTCACCGACAACCCACTGGTCTTTCTCGACACGGACGGGCGCGCCGAGCTCATCTCCGGCGGCAACTTCCACGGTCAGCCCCTTGCCCTGGCGCTGGACCTTGCCGCCATGGCCCTGGCCGAGCTAGCCAACATCTCCGAGCGCCGCGTCGAGCAGCTTGTCAACCCGGCGCTCTCCAGTGGCCTCCCACCCTTTCTGGCGCCCCACAGCGGGCTGCAGTCCGGCTTTATGATTGCTCAAGTTGCCGCTGCTTCTCTGGTCAGCGAAAATAAGGTGCTTTGCCATCCAGCCAGCGTCGACAGCATTCCCTCCTCTGCTGGCAAGGAGGACCATGTTTCCATGGGCAGCGTCAGCGCCCGCAAGCTTCTTGCGGTACTGGACAACGTGCGCTCCGGCCTTGCCATCGAGCTGATCACTGCGGCAGCAGGCGTCGACCTACGGGCCCCCCTGCTACCGTCGCTTGGAGTGCGCGCAGCAGTGGCAGCGCTGCGCGAGCACGTCCCTGCCTTCACAGAGGATCGCCCGCTGCACCGGGACATCGAGGAGGCGACACGGTTGCTGTCGTCCGGCGAGCTGCGGGTGCGCTGTGAGGCTGTTGTTGGGCCGCTAGGGTAAATTCAACGCCGCTGCTCGCGCCGCTGGGCCTTCCGCCCTCGACCGCGTGTGGGCCCCTTGTAGTGTGTTGGGTCGCGGAGCGGTGGGCGGCTGGTGTCGAGTGCTCCGCGGAGCGGGTCTAGGGCGTCGTCACCAAGTCCGTGCCGGCGGAGCCCTGACAGACACCGCTCGAAAGTTTCCCGGAGCTCAGGTTGCTCTGCGGTGAGCCACCCCTGGAGCCAAGGCAAGAGGCCAGGGTTTCGGGCGAGGATGGGTGGCAGGAATTGGGCTAGCGCCTCTAGCAAGCGGCGCCTTCCTTGGGTACGCTCGTCGGAGCGGCGAGCCCCCTCCGCCAAACGGATGGCTTCCTCTAGCCGCCCGGACAGGGCCCCCTGCGCACTCAGGGGGAGCCGGTCGAGCACCGGCCGCCGCGCCAGCGCCTCGACCCCCACCGCAGCCTGGAGGAAACCGTCCATCCAGGGAGCTAGCCGCTCGACCAGCACATCCCCACCGAGCTTTGCCCCAAGGCGTTCCAAGGCATGGACCACACCATCGCGGGCAGGCTTGCGGGGATCGCCGGCCAGATCCTGGAGCCCCTGCCAAGAGCGGTCCACCTCGTAACCTACAAGTACACGCCCGGCAAAGGTCTGTGCGGCGACGATGAGGAGAAAAATCTGGGGGCTCTGGGCGGGAGCCTCTCGCTCGTCGAGGGAGGCCATGGCATCAAGGAGCCTTTGGGCACCGCCTTGGTAGCTGGCGAGGAGATCTCCCACAGCAATAGCCAAGTCAAGGTTAGGACGAGGCCCCGGCAACCCACCGTAGCGCCCCAGCAACGAGAATAGCCGGAGAGGAGAGCCGGTGGTGAGGGCCTCGTCGAGGGAGAGCCGGATCGGGTCGTTGCGGAGCGACTGGGTCGTCGATCTCACTTCTTGGCCCAGGGGTCGACGATGTCACTGCCCCCGCTGGGTCGGCTGGGTCCTGTGGGCTTTCCGGAACCTGTCCTCCCCTTGGCCGGTCCTAGGTTGACGCTAGCGGGTCGGATCTTCTCCAGGGTAAAACTCAGCTTCTCGCTTTTGCCGTCCAGTTCGACCGACTTGGTGGCGTAGCCAGCGCGCCGAAGCTCAAGGGAGACAGTCTTGCCTTCCGGGACTTGCACCTTGACTGGGGGCTTCCCGAGGTTCTTGTCCCCTAGGAAGACCTCAGCATCCAGCGGGAGCACCGCCACCAATACCTCATGCATCGTGCCTGTAGGTGCTACCGTGACCGTAGGGAGAGGCTCAGGCACCCTGGTCTGGGCCGAGTTGGTGGTTGCAGGGGTCGAGAGTGAGGGGTTCGGATGCGCTGCAGTTTCGCTGTCACGCGCGAGGATCATCGCCACCAGACCCACCGCCACCGCCACACCGACGCCGCCTGCGACGAGGCCCCAGCGCCGTCGTTTCTCCGGGGGCGTCGCTGCGAGCATCTCAGAAACCGCTGGCTGGTTGAAGTAGTCCGCGGGGATGTTGAAGGCTCCGGAGCGGGCCATCATCTCACTCACCGCCAGTGGCATCTCACCGCGCTCGACTCGGGCGATATCCTCGGCTAGCTCGGACATGTTCTGGTAGCGCTGCTCCGGCTTCTTCGACAGCGCCTTGAGGATGATCGCCTCCAGCCCCGGGGGGATGTCGCTGGACGGAGGAGGCACGAGCACCCGGATTGGCACTGGCGCCTTGTACATGTGTTGGGTAAGAATCCCCATATAGTTGTCGGCGTCGAAGGGCACACGCCCCGAGGCCATCTCGTACATGATCACGCCAAGTGCATAGACGTCGGTGCGGTGATCCACGGGGGCACCGGCGGCCTGTTCTGGGCTCATGTAGTGGGGAGTCCCGAAGACTGTCCCGGCACGAGTCAACTTGTTGGTATGGCTGGAGGAAACCTTTGCGATTCCGAAGTCAAGGATTTTGACGAAATCTTTCTCATTCCCGCGGTCGACGAGGAAGATGTTATCGGGCTTCAGATCCCGGTGGATGATGTTCTGGCTATGGGCTGCCTGGAGCCCCTCTGCGGTCTGCCTAGCCACATGAAGCAGGCGCTTGAGAGGCATCGGTTTGGTTTCGTTGAGAACCCCGGAGAGGGAGCGGCCCTCCAGGAACTCCATCACGAAGTAGGCCGCTCCGTCTGGAAGTGTACCGAAGTCGCTAATGTCGATGATGTTGGGGTGCCCGATGCTGGACGCCGCACGGGCCTCCTGGAGGAATCGCTCAGTCATCTCTCGATCCCGGGACATCTCTCCCCGCAACACCTTGATGGCGACCTTCTTGTTGATCACCTTGTGCCGCCCCGCATACACCACCCCCATCCCTCCCTCGCCAAGGATGGACTCGACCCGGTAGCGCCCGTCGATGGTCGTGTTCAGGTAAGGGTCTGGAGCTCTGGGAGGAGGAGGCATCGACCCCCCTGCCTTGCTCTCGCCCTGCCGATCTGCCTTCCCGCTATCAGGTTCCGAGGAGGTTGCCGGTGCCTCCCCGGCTTCGTCTTCGTGGATGGGTGGAGGTAGGAGTTCGCTCATAAAATTCTCGCACCGGTTTGCGCACCACAGAACCTGGAGATAACCGCTATTTAGCAAGATACGATCCGCGCTTCTGGAAGACTACTCTGCCGGCCTCCCGTGAGAATTCCCAGCTTAGCCACAGGCTCCTAGGATGCACCATGACAGACGTGTCACGGTCAACCGTTTTGTGCGTATCCCCCTTCGCTTCCGCCAATTCCCGTTCTTTTCTAGGTCAGATCGTACGTTATGGGGTGACGGAGCGTCTCTGGGTCATGGGCTGCTAGTGTGGCCACCAGGGCTGTCACCGTAACCCCCAACGCACACAAGGGCACGTCCAGGTCGAGCCCCGAAACCAAAAGCAACGCCCACCCTCCAGCCACCGCTGGAGCCTCTCGCCGGTGGGCCACCGCCAGCAGAGCCATCAGCAACCCTGCCACCGCCAGGAACACCTGTATCCCAGGGGGAGCTGGGGGTGCAGGTGCTGCCAGGTACTGACTAGCCGCCCGTGCTACCACCAGCTTCCAGGAGGCTAGGGGCCCTGCTGCAGGCTCTGCAAGCCACGAGGCTGCTAGCGCCAAGGCCGAGCACAGAGGCGTCGCTAGGCTCAACCACCGAGCCCTACGGGTCGAGAGCCACCAAAGCCCGAATGCAACCAGAACCCCCTGAAGCAGCAGCGCTGCCCCTGCCACCCATAGCCCTACCAAGGCTACATTCCTGAGCGCCTTCGCTCCTCCTGCCAGCACCAGTACCAGCGAAGTCTGGCGGGTGAGCGCTCCTGCGGCTGCCAGCACCAACCCCACCCCCAGGATCCGTGTCTCACGAGGAGCCAGAGCTTGAGCTGCTCCCGCTAGGGCCGCCAAGGCTGCTGCCACTGCGAGCCCCACATTGAACGCGGGCGCCAGTTTGGTCACCCCCGCCGGCACCGCCAGACCGAGCACCACTCCCCCCAGCGCTGTAACCCCCATCCGGTAGCTCATCGGCAGCATCGCCAGACGGAGCATCCCTGCTGTCCACCAGATCAGCCCCCCACCTAGCGCCCACAACAACCCCTGGCTGCTTAGCCCTGCCACGAGACTTATCGCTCGCATCACCCTATCCGATGCCACCCCCTGAAGCGCTGGATGGAGCCCCCGACCAAGCAGGGAGGCCAGCACCATCCAGAGTCCTAGCCAGCGCACCCACCGGAGCGGCTCACCAAGCGGCATTCCTCGGCCCTTACCCTGAATCGCCCGGCTTGACACCGGGCGCCTGCCCTGCTTTTCCACGCTCCACCGGAATGTCAGGAGCACGAGGCGGTGCCTTGGGAGCCCCCCCCTTGTCAGGAGGCTCCTTCAGGATAAAGGGGCGGGCGTTGCCGGTGGTGCAGGCAATCTCCGGGATGCGGTGAAATTCCCAGTGGAGGTAGACATTTCCATCGGGAGAAAGAATGGCGGGTGGTGGCTTGCCGAAGCCGCGGTGGGGGCCACCGGAGGCGCGCTCCATGGAGTCGAGGGCAGCGATATCGAAGGCTGTCACTCCACTGGTCTTGGTGATCCCCATACGGACAATGCGCCCATGTTCACCGTCAACGACGACCTCCAAGGAGGTGGAGAGCTTGCGGTTGAGAGGGTGCTCCTTGGGGAGGTCGTTGAGAGACCAGAGGAAGTCATCGGCAAAGATTGGATGGAGCCGGTTGTGGATGTGGTTGAGGAAGGTGGCAAAGGGGACGCGAGCTGTGTTGAGTGCGGTGGTGTTTCCCGGCTTGACGCTGGCCACGTAGTTCTCGATGGCGGCACGCCATTTGTCGATAGGTGACGCCTTCCAGCTGCCCCGATGAGCCGATTTCCTCCGCTCACCATCGAGTTCACGCTCACGATGGAGGTTGTCGACGCCGATGGCAGCGATGGCAGCACCATGGGTCAGGTTGAAGCTCACGCCCCCCGTAGGCCCTGGTGGCCCCCCCAGTTTGGGTAGGGTGTAGAACGGTGTTGAGGCCGTAGGTGCGGGGGGAGTTGCACGGGCAGAGGTGGAGGGTTTTACTTCCTCACTGCTCCGGAATGGGTTGATCACGTAGTTCCCCTTGGAATCGTTCTTCGTTTCAGGTGAGGCAGCGGGTTGTTGCTCGGGAGGGGCAGGAGGAAGTGGGGGGGTTGGGAGAGAAGGCTGAATTGGCTGGGGGGGGCTGCCGCGGCCGTCCTGCCCAGGAAGTGCAGTAGTCGGC
>JANWXX010000187.1 GCA_025057345.1 Polyangiaceae bacterium
GACGGACGAGGAGTTCCGCGCCTTCCTCAAGGAGCGGAAAATCCGGCCTGAGGAAGTCGATCCGACCAGCCGAGGAGACTTCGCTGCAATCCGCTATGCCCCCCCGGACAACCCGATGCAAAGCCCGGGGATGCATCTCTATACAACTCTCTTTCGCCACGCCTATGGGCTCCGAATGATGCGAGAGCGCACCGAGATCGTTCGGAAGTTCCTCCCTCATGCACTGATCGGAGCCAACTTCTCCCCGCACCACGGCCCTCTCTATCTGGGTTCCGTCCACCAGTGGGTTCATTCCTTCCGTCAGGGAGTGCTCACCTTGCCTTGGGATGAGGACTACGCCTGGTCCGTTCCCATCGGATCCCCCCAAGCCAGCTCCATCGCCATCGACCTATTGCGCTCTGCTATCCGAAAACAGCCAAATGCGCCCATCCAGCACTATGTCATGGCTCACGCTCCGGGGACCAATCCTCGCGCTTGGAGACGCCAGTTCTATGCAGCCGTAGCCCATGGCGTTCGGATCTTTAACCTCTTTGACCTCGTACCCCTGGCAGGGGCCCCCACGGAGAACTACGTCAACGATCCGGCCATGTTCCAAGCCGTTCGGAACGCACTCCATGAGCTAGGCTCCTTTGAGGATCTGCTCCAGGAAGCCCACCGACACCCCACTGCGGCGGCCCTCTGGTTCAGCGAGATCGGCGACGTCTGGAACGACCATGATCCGCCTTTTGGTGCAGAGCTACGCTCGCTCTACCTGGGGTTGAGCCACCAGCACCTGCCCCTCGATATTGTGGTGGAGGAGGATGCCTTCGACAAAACAATCGACGTTTATCGGCAGATTTTCCTAGTAGATCGTCATGTCAGTCAGCGGGCTGCGAGGGCACTGGCCCGCTGGGTGGAGCGGGGCGGTACCTTGGTAGTTTCGGCCGGCGCAGGGTTTCGTGACGAGCTGGATCGCCCTGCGAAGGTTCTTGAAAAGCTTGTGGGGGCTGAGGAGCTCAAGTTGGAGGTGGATACCTCCCTGGCCCTGGAGAAGCAGGATCTCCCCTGGGCTCCCGTTTTGGGTCGCGTCCTGCTCAAGAATCAAGCCGTGGACATCGTTGGAGCTCGATGGCACCTCCGCCACAACAAGGATACCTCCGTAGAGCTACGCTTCGAGGACGGAGAGCCGGCTCTGCTGCGCCGTCGGGTAGGCAAGGGGGAAGTCATCGCCCTGGCTTTCTTGCCAGGTCTATCCTACCTGCGCCCTGCACTGCCCCTACGCCCTGTGGATCGAGGCTCTCGCGAAGATACCCTGGCGCACCTGCTGCCCACCGGAGTATCCCCAGCGATTGCATCTCTCCTAGAGAGCCTCTCCTCTGGGCTGGAGCGTGCTGCGGTCACCTCATCTCCGCTCATCGAGGCTGCGCTTCTGGAAGGGCCCTCAGGATGGCTTGTCCCCGTGATCGACTGGACTGGTGCAGAGGCGACAGAGGTACAGGTAACGGTTCCGACGGGGCCATTTCGGAGGGTCAGTCTAGCGAGCGGACACCCTGTGCATATGGAAGAACGGGGAGGTAAGCAGGTCGCTTCGTTTCGTGTAGAAACGGCGGATGCGCTGCTCCTGAGGTGAGCCAAGTCACCCAGGGAACAAGGGACGCCGCTGCCCTGGGCGCTCCCGGAGAAACACACCTCGCCGGAACATATACGCGATCACGATGATCCAGGTGAGCCCCAAAGCCACCATTCCGGCGACGAAGAACCAGACCTCTTTGAAGGGCATGGTTTCAAAGTTCATCCCGAATAGCCCGCTCCAGAAGCTTACCGGCAGCAAGAGGGTAGCGATGGTAGTGAGCCGCTGCATTTGTCGGTTGGTCCTGGCCCCCAGCGCCCCCCAGTGTACGTCCATGAGCGTACTCATCTGGGACTCCAAGAGCTGGATGGCCTCCAAAAGCCTCGTCATATGATCGGTTACGTTTCGGAGCCGGAGGTGCTCCTCCGGTGCAAAGGTGCCTACCTGCGGAAGCTGCCCTGATAGATCCATGAGCTGGCCTCCAATCGGTTGGGCGGATCGCATACGCCGGTGGAACTGGCGAACCAGCCGCTTGAGATAGAGCACCTCCGCAGGGTCCATGAACCGATCCAGGATATCCTTCTCCAGCGCCGCCGCGCCCTCCTGGAGCACTTCCATGTGCTCCTCTGCATCATCTACGAGACGATCCAGGATCGCCGTCGCTACCTGCTTGATGTTCCCATCCGCAGAACGTCCCCGGAGAAGGTATTCCCTCCAGCTTGCTCCCTCAGGAGGCTTCTTATGGGTTACCACGAGGACCGAGTCTTTCCAGATACACACATGGAGCTCTAGGTGATCCTCGCTGTATTTTGTATAGAGGTGCCATACAAGAAAAAGGTAGGTATCGAAAGTCTCCAGCTTGCACCGCTGGTTGCGTCTGGTACAGTCTTCGATGGTGAGTGGGTGGAGACCAAAGCGCTCCGCAAAGGGTTGGATGGCCTGGAGGGCAGCAGCTTCATCGTCAGGGAGGAGAACCTCGTGAAACTCGATGGGCACGGCTTCGGGCATGGCGGAGAAAGCAACCACGCCTCGACCGCGCCGACAACGGGCGCCCACGGATGGAACAGAGGTCAGCCCTTGAGACGGGTAGCAACTTCGGTAACACGCCTACCGAGGTAGCGTGCGTGGGTGATGTCTTGCTCGGTGGGACCCTGGCCAGCCGCGGTAACGGAAACACCATAAGGGTTACCACCGGCAGCAAAGACGGCCGGATCGGTGTAGCCAGGGGTCACGATGTAGCCACCAAAATGGTAGAAGCTGTTGTAGAGGGCCAGCAGCGTACTCTCCTGGCCCCCGTTGGGGTTCTGGGCAGAGGTAAAGCCTGCGTAAACCTTGTTGGCTAGCTTGCCCTGGAACCAGAGCCCCCCAAGCCCATCGATGAAGGTCTTGAGCTGGCTGGATACATTGCCGAATCGGGTGGGGGTTCCAAAAACGATAGCGTCAGCCCAGAGCACGTCTTCATGGGAGGCACGCGGGGCATCGGCAACAGAGTCCGCAAATTTCTTCCAGTGCTCATTGCCATTCACAACGCTGGAGGGGAGCGTCTCCTGCACGAGGCGCAACCGGGCTTCTCCGCCGGAAGTCCTGACGCCCTCGGCCACCGCCACAGCAATCGCATGGTTGGTCCCCGAAGCTGAATAGTAGATGATTGCGACGTTGGTCATGTTGTTTCTCTCCTGCGATTCTCCTTTGCTACAGATGCACTCTGTCTCCGACCAGTGTCGCTTATGCATTGGCTCGTTGCTCCCATGCAACGGAACGAGCCTCCTGGGTTTGTGGAGAAATCGCTCGTGCCGTGGCTAACGACCTAACCATCCTGCTGGTTGATGAGCCCACCAGCAACCTTGACTCTCACGAGCGGGAATTCACCCTGCGCGCCTCTAGCCGCATTAACCTTCGCGACGGCTTCATCATGGTCGACGAAAGTGCTTAGATGGATGCCCATGCACCTACCAACTGCAGGTCGCTGTCGTCTGCTGCCCGGGTTGCACTTTGCCTGTGCAAAGGGCTCCGTCGAGAAGCGTTCCTGCGCTGTCCCTCCGCTCAATGGTGACATCCAAGAGCCCCGCGGGGAGGTCAGGCAGCACAAGGTCGGCAGGACAGGCAGTGAGGGCTGAGGAGTTGAGTAGTCCTACCACGGTGGCACGATAGGTCGATGCATCCTCGCAGAGCACAGCTCCGAGCAGCCGGAGGGAGCCACGCTCGGAGAGGGGGTCGCACCGCGCCGCGGAGGTCTGCCCGGCAAAGGTCCGAGCAGAGCAGCGACTTCCCCAACGAGGGCCCGAGCTACCCTGCTCGAAGGCGAACACCTGTATCTCGAAACTCTGGCCTGGAGGTAGCTCTTTGAACCACGCTTCGGCACCGCAGTCCACGAGACGCGGCGCTTCACCGCTCCCGATCACCTCGAAGCGAGCGATCTTTCCTGACTCCTGCCCACAGGAGAATTGTCCACGGAGGGCCTCGGCTCGGATCACCACCCGTGCGGGCCCCATAGGTGCGGGCAGGGGCTCGCAGCCGCCCATGCGAGCCGAAGTGCGGTAGACCGCCTCCGTGGGGCCCTTGGGGTCATACCGGTAGAATGGCCCCCTCTGCCCTCCGGCACCGGTTTCCTCCGTGCTCCCCTTGTCGTCGGCGCCTGCCTTGCCTCCCTCCTCCTCCCCTTTCCCGGTTTCTCCAGTACTGGCGAGGCGTCCGCAGTGGGTCATCCAGGCCGGTGAGGCATAGGCGGAGGTCGGAGGTACGCCAATACCCGTGGAGACAAGCTGGGTACGGACACCAGAGCCCCAACCCCCCGCAGGCACGAGGCACCCGGCAGGTTCGTAGCGACCGAAGGCGCAAGCAGGCTCCTGATAAGCATCAAGGGTGGCAATGTAGAAGTGCCCCGGGATCACCTGGGAGAAGATCGCCGGCGCGCTACAAGGCAAGGGGGGGGAGGAGGCAACGGTCACCACGTTGTCCGGATCATTGGAGGAGACATCGTAGAGGGTAGCCACATAACTCTGCATAGACCCCTCGGTATCGCTGCAGAGGACGCCGCCACGGAAGTCAGCAGGCTCAATGTAGATTGCTGTGTAGGGGGTGAAGCCTGAAGATGAAGAAGGATTCTCGCAAGATGCCCCAAGGAGGCAAGCCACCAGCAGGAAGCTCCGCCGCAGATACCCGAAAAGAATCGTCACGGCCAGGGGCTTATCACATCCCGGAACCGCTGGCGCTCGTAGCAACACCTGCGCTCCCCTCTCCGCCTGCGGCCCCACCGTTGCCTGCGGCCAGCGTGGGCCCGGTGGACACCTGGGTGGACGGGGGGATCAGGAACTTGCAATCCTCCGCCAGCTCGGGCCTAGCCACCACCTCGCATCCGGATTTCACGGGAATCGTCGTAGCCACGCAGCCGCTGTCCGGGGTAGTGCAGGCTGCAGCAATCCGCAGCGCGGCAACGCAGGTGTCAACCACCGGAGCCCCTGGATCACTGGCGATGGCCAGTCCGTGAAGGCACTGGTCCCGGTAGAATCGCTTGCAGGCATCCACATCGGAGACGTTGAGACCAGGGCAGCTCGGGGCCAGTTCGCACCGCACTTCCTCGATCTTTCTACAAGCGTCCGGCGCCACCGGCTCGGTGCCGCACCCTGGCCCTGCCACCACTCCTATCCAGGAAAGGACCACCCACCAGCCAAGCCACCAAGCCGCCTTCATCCTCGCTCGCAGTGCTTAGCAGACCTCTCGGTGGCGAGCCAAATTTCTATGGCAACAAGCTCTCGTAGAACTACCAAGAACTCGCTCGACTTGCCGGGTTTTGCCTACACTGGCGTGCCATGGCCTGTTCCTTTCCCCGGATACCCTCCGGGATGCTCTCGCTTCTGATACTCCTCACAGGATGCCCCACCACCAGCGACCCGCCTCCCAAGCCCCCCCCTGAGCCCCGCATGGAGGATGAGTGGGCCAATATCCAGCGCACCGCAGAGTGGCTCCATGCCACCCGTGATTTCAGCGGCAAGCGTCTCGATGAATGCATTTTTGTGCTCCAATGGGTCCGCGGCGAGAGTGCCTGCAAGGGCCCCCTTTGCATCCACGCTCGGGATTTGACCCGGGAGTGGCAGGCTCGATGCCCCAAGATCGCCGACCAGGGAGAGGTCGACCACGCGGATGTAGACGAGCTCCTGGAGCAGTACACGGCTCGTTCCAGGGAGGAGCCAACTCCCTGCGGGAAGGAAGCAGAGGACATCCTCAAGAACGGTTGTGGTAAGGGGAATACCTGCCTCGATGCCGCCAATTCCTGGGCTACCCGCTGCGGAAAGAGTGACGGCACCCCACTGATCGTCCGCATGCTGGAGCGCAGCGTGGAGCGCAGGATGCCGGAGCCCAAGAGGGTAAAACTAGACACCAGGAGCTGTGAGGATCTCCAGGAAGAGCTCAAGGAGAGTACTACCTGCGGCAACCAGTTCGAGTGCGAGGAAGCAGCGAGGAAGGTAACCGCGTATCGGGCTCGATGCGAGGTGGGTGGAGCAAGGCCGACGGCCCTGGTTGCATCCTATCAGTTGGCGATTCTGGATAGAGCAGGTCAGCCAACGGTACCGATACCGCTCGTGATAGGGGCCTCGTTTTCCCCCAAGGAGACGCCCATGGCGCTAGCGGATGGGCTAGGAATGGTGATGGCGGTATGCAACACGCCGGTGAAGACGCTGGAGGGGTACCTGACAGCACGCCGCACCTGCAAAGGTGGATCTTTGCAGTTCACAGGGATTGTCAAGGAGCAAGGAGAACCCAAGGCGAAGCTGGGGCGCCTAGAGATCCCGGATGATGGGACGCTCTTGGCGAGGCTCCCGTCCCTGGTGGTTACAGGGGAGATGGAGCTACGGGAAAAGCAAGCGTTGGCAGCCCTGGGACCAGAGCTGGATCAGGTGGCAGCACTGGCTCGCTCAAGACCTGGGGATGCACTAACTGCACTGGTCCACGTGCTGAAACCTTACCGGTCTATGCTCAAGCGATCTGCCCTGCTACGGAAGTCCATTGCTGTGCGAGATGAAGAGCTAGCTCCAATCTTCCGGGAGCTAGGTAAGAACAAGCAGGCCGCCAGTAAGGCAAAGATGGAGCGCCCCATGTTTCTAGGATTTGTCAACCGTGCTAAAGAGCGAATGCTGGCGGATGTGACCGAGGAGGGAGCGGTGGAGGCAGGAGCGATAGGGCCCTTGGATTGGCTGGAAACCTCGGAACTGCTGCCCCGCTCCACGGAAGTGATGCTGGAGAGCATGAGGCTAGCAGTAGCCCAGGCGAAAGTGATTCGGGTGGATCGACGCACCGAAGGAGTAGCTCGCGCCTACGGGCAGGAACAGGCACAGGCTTGTGGCGACGGCTTCAAGGCGCTCGGGGAGGCACAGCGGGGGCTGATCAAGTGTGCGCTAGGGCTCGACCCCTGCGACGAAGATAAGATCCAGCAAATTGGCAAACAGAACGACGAGGCTCGAAACAAGATTGACGCAGCCCGCCACCAACTAGACCTAGTGATGAGCGGTCCCGGGTCGAGCATCCGGAGCGAGCTTCGGGAGGCGATGACTTCCGCGGGATGCAACGTCCCTTGGTGGTGACCCTCGTGACAAAGGTTCGACCGTGGCAAGCTGAGTTCCCTGGATTCCACGATGCAGCTCCCCTCGCCTGCTTCCGCCTCCGCACAGGCTCTTGCCCGCGCTTTGCACATTACGATCACTGCTGCTGACCTCCTGGAGCGCCGAGGCTACGGCGATGTAGAAGCCGCCCGGCGCTTTCTTGACCCGAAGCTCTCCCAGATGACCCGTCCCGATGCGATGGCTGACCGTGTCATCGCCGCCGAACGAATCGCCCAAGCAATCCGTACCAGAGAGCCGACAGTCATCTTCGGTGACTACGACTGTGATGGGATCACCGCAGCAGTCATCCTGACCGAGACGATCCGATTGCTCGGCGGCAAGGTAACCCCGATGCTTGCCTCCCGTTTCGATGGAGGCTACGGACTTTCCGATCCGGCCCTTGCTCGGATCCTGGAGCACCGCCCTTCCCTGCTGATCACCTGTGACTGCGGCTCAGCAGATGCACCTCGAGTCCTCCGTGCGCGCCAGGCAGGCGTTGACGTCATCGTTATCGATCACCACCTCGTCCCTCCGGAACCTCTCCCTGCCCTGGCCTTCCTCAACCCCCACCGCCCTGAGTGTGGTTTCCCTTACAAAGGAATGGCCTCTTGCGGATTGGCCATGTCCATGGCCGCCGCAGTCCGCTCCGCCCTCCGCGTGGAGCTAGACGTACGGCGCTTCCTTGACCTCGTCGCCATCGGTACCATTGCCGACGTCGCTCCCCTCGATGGGGACAATCGAGCTATGGTCCGAGCTGGTCTTGAGGCCATTCGAAAAGGCGGCCGCCCAGGGCTACGAGCCCTCGCCTCCTCTGCGCGCCTCGACCTTGCCCGCCCCCTGACGAGTCAAGATATCTCCTTTGTCATTGCTCCTCGTTTGAACGCTCCGGGCCGCTTGGGCCGCCCAGAAGCTGCCCTTGACTTGCTCCTGGCTTGCAATGACCAGGAAGCTCAGGTAGCTGCCCGGACTTGCGAGGAGGCCAATCAGCTCCGACAGGAAATCCAGAAAACTATCGTCGCCGAGGCAGAGGAGCAGCTGCGCGCTCTCGGCCCACGGAATGCCTACGTCCTGGCCAGCCCCGCTTGGCATCAAGGCGTCGTCGGCATCGTCGCAGGTCGTATCGCCAGCACCCTCCAGCGACCGGTCATCGTGGCCGCCGTTGACCACCAAGGCGTTGCCACCGGCTCGGTACGTACAGCCCATGGCATCGACATCCACCAGGCTCTCGGCGCCTGCCGCGAGTTGCTCCTAGGCTTCGGGGGGCACGCCAAGGCTGCTGGCGTCACCTTCCGCATCGAGCGCCTTGCCGACCTCCAGGCAGCCTTCGCCCTCGCCTGCGCCTCGCAAGATGCTGTCGAGGCACCTCCAGTCGCCTGCGATGTGCTTCTGGACCCTCACGATGATCCCGAGAAAGTGGTTCGCGATCTGGCTCGACTTGAACCTTGCGGTGAGGGCAACCGGGTGCCTCGGCTCGGCCTGCCAGGGGTCCAGCTTCGCAACGTCAGGGAGGTCCGCGGCGGCCACCTCCGCGCCGACGTCGACTTTGGGCGCTATACCCTCGGCGTCTTCGGCCCCAACCTAGGCGCCCAGCTCCAGACCCTGACTTCTTCCAAAGTGCATCTGGTGGGTGAACTGCGCTTCGATACCTACCGGGGCGGGGGCGCTGTCGAGATCAAGGCCGAGGCTTTGGTAGACGGATAAAGAACCAAATGTGCCACGTAGTTAGGAGTTACGCACCCACCCAGGAATACCGTGTGATGTCGGGCTGTTATCCTACGATGGCCTCGCCCAAGGACAAG
>JANWXX010000188.1 GCA_025057345.1 Polyangiaceae bacterium
GGGGGGCGGGGGGGGGGCGCGGGCCGCGGGGGGGGGCGCCCCCCCCGGGGCCCCCCCGCGGCGCCGCCGTGGGCAACGTGCATCACGGGGGGGGCAGCGGGGCGGGTGGAGGAGAGCGGTGGAGTGGTGGAGATGGCCTGAGGTCGCTGCTTGGCAACCGAGGGCGCGGCAGCAGCAGCGGGAGCCTCAGGTTGGACGAAGCGATCCATGTCGAAGCCAGTGGCAATGACAGTGACCTTGACCATATCCCCAAGGGTCTCGTCGACGGTGGCTCCGAAAATGATGTTAGCTTCCTCGCTTGCCTGTTCGCGAACCATGCTGGCAGCCTCGTTGACTTCCCGGAGCTTCATATCAGGACCACCAACGAAGTTGATGAGGACTCCGGTGGCACCAGCGACGGAGATATTATCGAGAAGCGGAGATGAAATAGCCATCTCAGCGGCGAGGCGGGCGCGTCCCTGGCCTTTGGCACAGCCGGTCCCCATCAGTGCCCGGCCCATGTTCTGCATGATGGCCCGGACATCGGCAAAGTCCACGTTAACGAGGCCGCTTTGGGTAACCAGATCGCTGATGCCCTTGACCGCCTGGTAAAGTACTTCATCCGCCTTGCGGAAGGCATCGATAAAGCTAAGATCCTCGTCGGCGATGCCGAGGAGCTTCTCGTTGGGGATAGTAATGAGGGTATCGACGTGCTCGCTCAGCATGGCGAGGCCGGCCTCGGCGCGGCGGGAGCGCTGTTTTCCCTCGAAGGAGAAGGGTCGAGTGACGACACCAACGGTGAGCGCCCCCTCCTCCCGAGCAATCTGAGCGATGACAGGGGCAGCCCCGGTGCCGGTGCCGCCGCCCATGCCCGCAGTGACGAAAACCATGTCGGCACCGCTGATCATTTCCTTGAGGCGGTTAGCATCCTCAAGGGCAGCCTTGCGTCCCTTCTCCGGATCGGCCCCCGCACCAAGGCCCCGGGTAACGCTGTTGCCGATGTTAAGCTTGAGGGGAGCGGCATTGGCAGCCAGCGCCTGGACATCGGTGTTGACCACGATGAACTCGACCCCCTCAAGGCCGAAGTTGATCATGGTGTTGATGGCATTGCCACCGGAGCCGCCCACCCCAATCACCTTGATGCGCGGCTGGTTCCCCATGGTTTCCTCTGCGAACTGGATCGAAAAGCTCATCGTCGTCTCCCTACAATCCCTGATTGCGTCGCTTGTTCCGGTCTCTGATCGAATCAAAAAGCTGCCCGGAGCCAGTTCCAGAACCGGTTGCCGGAGGGCTTGGGTGGGGGCTTTCGGGTGCCTCCAGCGTGGCTGCTACCTCCGCCGGAGCGGGGGGGCTCCTCCAGCTCACGGGAGGAGCGCAGGCTATGGGCGGGGGCCTGGAGAGCTTTGACCCTCCGAGCGTTACGGATGGCCTCAGCGCCGTACTTCACCAGCCCGACGCCGGTGGCGTAGCGAGGTCCCTGGACCAGCTGGGTGATGCCGCCAATCCCAATGGGATAACCGAGGCGAACCGGCATCCCGAGAATCTCCTCAGCAAACTCCGGCATCCCCTCCATCAATACGGCGCCGCCAGTGAGAACGGCTCCGGCAGAGAGCTGCTCCAAGAGCCCCGTATCCTCGATCCGTTTGCGAACCACGGCAAAGATCTCCTCAACGCGGGGTTCGATGATGTCCGAGAGAACACGACGAGCAACGCGGCGGGGCGGGTGACCACCTACGCCAGGCACTTCTACCTCGTCCTCATCAGACACCATGCGACCCAAGGCACAGCCAAAGTTGCGCTTCAGGCGCTCGGCCTCAGCCACAGGAGTGCGAAGACCTGCAGCGATGTCACTGGTGATGTTGTTGCCTCCGGCGGGAATGACGCTCGTGTGAGCGATGCCTCCGTCAACGCAGAGCAAGAGATCGGTGGTTCCACCGCCGATATCAATGATGGCAACGCCGATCTCCTTCTCGTCCTCAGACAGGATGGCTTCAGCGCTGGCCAGAGGCTCAAGTACTACGTCGGCAACGGTAAGTCCGCAGCGCTCGGCACACCGGATCACATTTTGAACACAGCTGGTAGCAGCCGTAATAAGGTTGACCTTGGCCTGGAGGCGCACGCCGCTCATCCCAATGGGATCTCGGATTCCATCCTGGTTGTCGACAATGAACTCTCGAGGGAGCACATGGAGGATTTGTCGATCCGCATCGACGGGGATGGCCCTAGCACCCTCCAGCACCCGATCAACGTCACCTTTCTGCACTTCGCCGCCGCTCACTGCAGCCACACCGTCGCTGGGCTGGCAGCGGATGTGACTCCCTGCAACCCCAGCGTAGACGGTGCGGATCTCCACACCTGCCATCTGCTGCGCCGCCTCAATGGCGTCACGGATGCTGCGCACGGTCCAGTCAATGTTGGAGACAACCCCCTTGCGCAACCCGCGGCAGGGGACATCGCCTACGCCCAGGATGGTGATGATCCCGTCGTCGACCTCCCCCACCACGGCCGTCACCTTGGTGGTCCCGATGTCGAGGCCGACGACGATCTCCGGCTCGTCGTGCTTGGGGCGTCCGCCCTGGGGGTCGTTGTTCCGGCTCTTCATGGTGGCTTCTGGTGAGGCTGGCGCGGGCGAACCGCCCAGACCCGACCGACGCTGCCAGAGCCGCTTTGCTAGGGCCAAATTCACAGCATACGTTTTCCGTAAGTGCCTTTTTAAGGTGAGTTATTTCCAACGGTTACAAGGTTTCCGCTCCCCTTCGAGAACCCTGATCGCGTTGCATATCTGCCCTAGCCCAGGCACCCTCTCCGACTGTGTCTGACAAACAAGCTCGTGTCTTGGTGGCCGACGACAACCGACTCACCCGAGACCGGATGAGTGCGATCCTCCGAGTCCAGGGTTACCTCGTCGAAACCTGCGAGGATGGCCAGCAGGCTGTCGAGCTCGTCGGCAAGGGCGGGATCGATTTGGTGCTGCTCGACATCATGATGCCTCGCCTCTCAGGCTTGGATGCCTGCCGTATCATCAAAAGCCTCACCGCCGAGGCCTTCCTGCCCGTCGTCCTCGTCACTGTGAAGACTGACTCCCAGAGCCGGGTCGAGGGCCTTCGCTTCGGCGCAGACGACTACATCGCCAAACCCTTCGATGAAACGGAACTCTGCGCCCGCGTAGAGGCCATGCTCCGGATCAAGCGCCTCCACGATCAAGTTGCTGAAGCCAAGCGCCGCCTCGAAGAAGCCAGTGAGCACGATGCCCTCACCGGCACTTACAACTACCGCCACCTCCACAGCCGCCTGTCCGTAGAGTTCAAGCGGGCCGAACGCCAACAGACCACACTGGCGTGCGCACTCCTCGATATCGATAGTCTCCAAGCGATCAACGACCGCCAGGGCCAGGCTGCAGGCGATGCTCTCATCCGTTCCGTCGCCGACCTCATCCGCAGGTGTGTCCGGGAAACCGATGTCGTCGCACGCTTCGGCGGTGACGAGTTCGTCATCCTGATGCCCGGCACCCACTTCGCCGGCTCCCTCGCCGTCGCCGAGCGCCTCCTCCGAGAAAACCAGGCTCGCAAGGCCCCTGTTGCCACCTTCTCCCTCGGAATCGCCTTCTATCCCTCCCCTGACGTCCGTACCAAGGATGCCCTGCTACGTGCCGCGGACGAGGCCCTCTTCCAAGCCAAGCAGGTCGGAGGAAACCGCTTCTGCATCTTCCAGCAGCAAGGGCACATCTACGCCCCTCCCCCCCCAGGCCCTTGGGCTGATCCAGATCCCAAAACATGAATGGGTGTCCTGTTCCACCTAGCCTACTCTCAGGGAGTATGTTTTGACCCTACTCCCAAGAGGTGCAAGGATTCCCAGACTCTGTCCGAGAAACAAGACGACCTGGGAAGGTGGTGCGTCAGTCAAAAAAGACGCAACGCCCCTGGGTAAGCATGACATCCTAACGCAGCGGAATGGCAAACTCGACCCTCCCCCCGATCCGGGTGCTGGTGGCCGATCTCGAGACGGCAAGCCGGCGGGAACTGGCGCGGGCGCTCCTCGCGAGAGGGCAGGAAGTTCTTACCGCGGAGAGTGGGGAGGCGGCACTTGCCCTAGCACGGAGTGAGCCGCTGGACGTAGCCTTGGTGAGTGCGTCCCTGAGGGGGCCTGGGGGGGAATCCCTCCTCGCAATGCTCAGGAGCCTAACCTCACCGCCAGAAGTGATCGCAGTGACAGCGCCGGGAGAGGCTACCGGAGAGCTCCTGGAGCAGGGAGCCTGGGCAGCTGTGGAGAAGGGGCCCGGCCTGGCGTTCCATGCAGCGACAGCCATCCTGCGAGCTCATGAGCAGAGGAAACTCCGGGAAGAGCTGGCACGCAGAGGCCACGAGAATCGAATCGTAGGGAGCCACCGGCTGCTCAAGCAAGCCCTCCGGGAGGTGGCGATTGCAGCAACCTCGCGGAAACCCGTACATCTGTGGGGTGAACCAGGGAGCGGCAAGCGATTGCTGGCGCAGCATCTCCACGAGCTGCGAGGAGGAGGTGCTTGGGTAGAACTCCTTGGAACATCTCTACCGGATGGGGCGCTTGAACCTGGCTCTCCAGTATGGGAGCGCGCCCGCGGAGGCACCCTCTACCTGAGCGACGTGGACGCCCTCCCGACAACGGCCCAGCTCTTGCTTGAGCATTTCGTCGATCTCTCTCACCGTACCATCGCCCTGATTACCTCCTCTCGAGGATCCCTCTACCGGGCCGCCCGGGAGGGGAGCATCCGCCCCGAACTCTCTGCGAAGTTGACGGTCGTGCAGATCCACGTTCCACCTCTTCGACTCCGTCGAGATGACATTCCAAGCCTCGCGCATCACTTTCTGCTCCAAGCGACCCAACGCGACCGGAGGGATGTGAAGCGCATCAGTCCGGAAGCGTTGAGGCAGCTCCGGGCCCTCCCGTGGCCCGGAAATGTCAGAGATCTGAAACTGACCATCGAACGAGCTGTCCTCTTCTGCCGGGGAGACACCATCTTTCCCGGTGACCTTGCCCCTCCAACCAACGACCTGCCCCAAGAAAACTACGAGGTAGCTATGACCACAAAGAACGACTTCACTGGCCTTTCCCTCCCTCCTGGCTGGGATGAACTCCCTTACTCCGACGCCAAAGAGCGAGCTCTAGATTCCTTCCATGCTGCGTACCTAGGGGCCCTCCTTCGACGCACCGGCGGCAACATCTCAGAAGCCGCGCGGCGTGCGGGCCTGGATCGGTCCAACTTCCGCAGGGTGCTCAAACGCTATGGCAACCCCCTCGCCCCCCGCGGCGACAACAAGTTACCCCCGTTCAACCCTGACAGCTCCCACCTCTGTGATAGCTTCGCGCAGTGCAACCTGTGCGCAGCTCTCTGTTCCGTGCTTGGGCGATCCTCCTCAACTGTCTCGTCCTACCGGCTTCCACCTTCGCCCGGGCTGAAACCCCTTCTACCTCCTCCCCGGATACAACGGCCCCGGCCCGAAGGCTCACGTTGCGTCAATGCCTTGAACTTGCGGAACGCAACCATCCCAACATTCTGGCGGCCCGGGCTAGGCTGGAAGGGATGAGAGCCCAGCTGGACGAGGCTCGTACAGCCCCCTTCTCCGCCTTCACGCTCACCGCAGGAGCAGGGCCCGCACCTACGTTCCGGGGTGGCCAGATCTACACTCAGGACCGGGAGGTAGGCCTCAATGCCAACCTGGGAATGGCGTGGCAAGCCAACCTCACGGGGACGATTCCCCTGTGGACCTTCGGGAAGATCACCAGCCTCCGTCGGGCTGCGGAAGCACAGATCGACGTAGGAAAAGGGGAGGCTGAGAAGGCCCGCAATGCGGTGAGAATGGACGTACGGCGGGCTTATTTCGGGGTACAGTTGGCCCGGGAAGCCCGCGCGCTGCTGGAGGAGGCCGAGGAAAAACTCAAGAAGGCTCTTGAGCCTCTGAAGAAGAAGGTCGAGGAAGGGGAGGGGGACGAGATCGATCTCATTCGACTCCAAATGGCGCAAGCCGAGCTGGAGGGGCGTGCGGCAGAGGCGCGCCGGGGGGAGCAGGTGGCGCTGGCAGCACTCCGGTTCTACACCGGAGTCGACACCCTAGAAGTGCCTACGGAGCCCCTCAAACCGCCGCGCCACGAACTAGCTTCGCTCGACGACTACCAGCAGGCAGCGCTGCACCATCGACCCGAGCTAAAAATGGCACGGGCGGGCCTCCTGGCTCGCCAGGCCCAGGTCGACCTGGCGCGAGCCAAGCTCTTCCCCGACGTAGGCGTCTCTCTCTTCGGTAGCTACAGCCGGGCTCCCGAGATCACCGACCAGCTCAATCCCTTCGTCCGAGACGATGCCAACTTCCTTCGCTATGGTCTGGCACTGGGGATACGCTGGTCCCTGGATTTTCTCCCAGCGCAGGCCCGGGTACGTCAGTCCGAGGCTCAGCTGGACGAGATGCAGCAAACGGCCCGATTTGCCTTCGGAGGCGTCGCCACCGAGGTAGAGAAGGCCCACGCAGAGGCAGTCGAGCAAAAGAAGAAAGCAGACGCTTTCCTGCGGGCGAGCAAGCTGGCACGCCAGTGGATGATCCGTGTCGCACAAGGCATTGATGTCGGCACCGCCGAGGAGCGGGAGATGATCGATCCCGCGCGCCAGTACGCCCTCCACCGCTACAGCTACATGGCAGCTCTTATGGACTACAACCTTGCCATTGCCAACCTGGCGCTTGTAACTGGAAACGACGCCATCGCTGAGTGAACACCTGCCCAATGTCCTTTGTCGCGTTCGGTCCCAAGGGTTCAGGTGCCGATGTCAACGCCAAGCCAACCTTCGTTGAAGCGGGCCATGAGGTCCACGAGGGTGGACTTCCGCTCCAGTTGGAGCACGATCTTGCAGGTGGCGACCAGCTTGCTCAAGGAAAGCTCAGGTGCATCGTGGAAAAGCCGCTTCCTCACTTGGGCTCTCCTCCCGCTCCTGGCCTGCGGTGACTCCTCCTCTCCCTCCTTCTCAGGCTCTGCTGGAGCCGCAGCAAACCCCGCCAACCCCTGCGCCCTCTGGTCCGCCCCTACCGGCGACAACTTGGACGCTACCCTCCCTAACCTCCCGGTACGCCCTGCCCCTGGGCGCCCTCCCCTTTCCTGGCTTCATCAGCTTCGCTCTGGATGCGATCAACCCCGGTTGCTGGTCCTCCGGGTGGAACCGGCCTGGTGCGGTCCATGCGGGCTCCGTGCCGACCGGACCGCTGCATTGCTGGCTCCCTTTGCCGGCGAGCACCTCGCCGTAGAAACGCTACTCTACGCTGGACCCGACAACGCCCCCACCACCGACGACGATATGCTGGCTTGGAAGGAGGCCCACGCCTCCCTACCAGGAGGTCTGCTTCGGCCCGACGGGGGAGACGCCGGGATGCTGGTGCGAGGCCACGGCACGGTACCGATGATTTACCTGGTGGATGCTCGAACCCTGCGGATCGTCCAGGCTCTGGAAGCTCCGGACGACTGGTTCTTGCAGAAGCAGGTGGCCGAATCGCTCGTCGAAGTAGGAGGCCCTACCATTCAACCTCCTCCCCTGGAGGAGCCCCCCCTCCGAGATGGGTTTGACGCCTTCTCCTGGGCGCTGATCGAGCAGATGGCAGCCCCTTGGGAACCTCCGCCGGACCCATCCAACGCCTTCGCCGACGATCCGGCAGCGGCCAAGCTGGGCGAGGATCTGTTCAACGACCCGGCACTTGCGGGCAACCATGGCGTCTCTTGCGCAAGCTGCCATGAAGCATCCAAGGGGTTCGCCGATGGACGTGCAACGGCCAAGGGCGTCACAGTAGGGACATTCAATACACCGACCGCCTTCGCTTCCCTCCAGCGATGGTTCTTCTGGGATGGCCGAGCGGACAGCCTCTGGGCCCAGGCCCTGGGGCCCCTGGAGAATCCATCGGAAACCGGAGGGAGCCGCCTCCACGTTGCCCATCGCGTAGGGTCTGTGCACCGCTCCGGCTACGAGGCGATCTTTGGACCGCTGCCGCCCTTGGAAGATCCAGCTCGCTTCCCCCCCGAGGGCAAGCCCGGAGACCCTGCCTTCGACGCCATGGCCCCTGCCGACCAAGAAGCCATCACCCAGGTGTTCGTCCGGGTGGGCAAGGCCATCGCAGCCTACGAACGAACACTCCGCCCCCCACCCACCCGCCTTTCGGCCTATGTGGCCGGCGACTTCGAGGCGCTGACCCCCCTGGAGCGAGCTGGTCTCCACGTGTTCCTCCGCAGCGGATGTGTCAACTGCCACCACGGACCGGCACTCTCCGACGGAGCGTTTCACAACATCCTGATGCCATCGAGCGGAGGATCGGGGGACCGAGGCCGAATCGACGGCGTCGCGACACTGCTCTCCAGCCCATTCCGCAAGGATGGTCCTTACAGCGACGACCCTGGCACGGGTGCGAGGCTGGCGGCGCTCCGGGTGGTTCCAGAGATGTTGGGTCAGGTGAAAACCCCGACGCTCCGCAACGTGGCCCGCACGGGCCCCTGGGGCCACGGAGGAACTTTCTCCACCCTGGAGGGCGTGGTGGCCCATTACGGGCAGGTCTTCATCTCTGGGAAGAAACCCCTGGGTACCGTGGGGGAACGGGATCCGGCGCTGGGAGGTTTTCTGGGAGGCCACGCCAAGGAGCTGGTGGCTTTCCTCAAGGTCTTGGGAGAATAACCCCGAGGGCTCCCGGAGAGCTTGAAAGGTGGGGTTCCCCTCTCGTCGAAGCTCTTGGGAGCTTCCGGAATACCTTCAGAGCCTCCGTGTCGGTTCTCGGCAACCGTGGAACGACCCACCTAGCCCAGCCAGGAGGTCTGCGGGAGCCGCTCAAAGCCCCTTAAGCCAGGCAGGTCTATCCTCGCCAACCGATGTCGAGACTGGAGAGATTCGTTGGAAAGTAGCGGTGGACCGAAACGGAAAGGGGGAGACTCTCAAGACGGGTTCCCTCGAACCCTTGTGGAACCCAGGG
>JANWXX010000189.1 GCA_025057345.1 Polyangiaceae bacterium
GGGATCATCAGGCGCTGGTGCAGCTGTTGCTGCAGAAGGTACCAGGTCTCTCGGAGAATGATCAGATTGTTGCTACTCGGCTCCGGGCTGCGGGTCTCTATGAGAATGCCCTGCGTATGCCGGAGGATGCTGCTCGGGTATACCGCGAGGTGCTGGAGCTGGATGCTGGCAACCTTCAGGCAATGAAGGGTCTGGAGCGTACCTACACCGTGCTTCAGCTCTGGAGCGAGCTAATCCAGGTTCTGGAGATGCAGTTGGATGTGGTACCCACGGAGCGGGAACGCATCGACCTACTGTTCAAGATCGCTTCAGTGCAGGAGGAGCGCTTTATCAAGGCAGATCTTGCTGCGATTCGCCTGGAGCAGCTCTTGGAGATCGACCCCACTCATGAGCCTGCGTTGGAAGCGCTTGCGCGCTGCTACAGCCGCCTGCGCCAGTGGCACGATTTGGTTAACACCTATGAGCGTCACGTCTCGGCCACCCTTGATCGAGCCAAGAAGATTGACCTTTATGGGAAGATTGCCCTGGTGTTTGCGGATGAGCTAGGGGATGCCGATCGGGCTATTGAGGCCTATCGGAACATCATCGATATCGATGATACCCACATCCCGGCGTTGGAGGCTCTCGCCAAGCTTTTCGACAAGCAAGGCGACCCTGGGCAAGCGATCGACTTTATGACCCGGGTGGCGGATCTCACTTGTGATGGTAACCAGCGCGTAGAGATGTATTACCGCATTGGTCGCGCCCTGGACGAGAAGCTAGGTGACCGGGTAACTGCTCAGGAGCGCTACGAAATGGCGCTCGATCTCAATCCGGCGCATCTGCCCACGCTGGCAGCACTCCGCGTTATCTGCCTGGAAGGAGGTGATTGGGATCGTGCGGCACGCTTCCTCGATCAAGAGCAAAGCCACACTCAGGTACCCCGGGCTCGGGCCAAGCTGCTTGTCGAGCTTGGGAAGCTCCGCCAGGATTATCTGGGCGAGCGTGAGTTGGCAATTGCGGTGTTTGAGCAAGCTTACCAGTGTGATCCTGACAACGAAGATGCGGCACTGCCTCTTATGGAGTTCTATGTTTCTCAGGAGCGCTGGGCAGAGGCAGAGCCTCTGGCGGATATGCTGGTTCGCCGCTCCGGCAAGCGGGAGCGTTCCGAGCAGCAGCGACTTGCCCGGATCCAGGGGAAGATTGCTGCTGCTCTCGGCAACGATGAGAAAGCACTCAAAGCCTACACTCAGGCGTATCAGCTCGACACCACGGATCAGGAGAGTATTCGTGGATTGGCAGAAGTGAACTTCCGGCTCAAGGATTGGGCAGGCTCTCTCACTAACTATCAGAAGGTGCTCTCGTCGCTGGGTGAGGAGGAAACCGAAGCCAGGGCCGATATCTACTATCGCCTTGGTTGTATTAAGCGCGAGCAGGGTCAAGCTAAGCAAGCGATCAACAATTTCGAGAAGGCCCTTGGTCTGGTTGCTGGCCACCGTCCCTCTCTGGATGCTCTTACCAACCTCTATGCTGACCTCCGCGACTGGAAGCAGGTTGCCGAGTACAAGCGGCAGATCCTTGACAATGTGATCGATGGTGAGGAGCGTTATCGCATTCTACTTGAGATTGCCGATGTTTGGGAGAAGAATGAGAAGAATGCAGCCAAGGCTCTAGAGGCTCTTGAGGAGGCACGGGATCTAAAGCCTGATGACCACAAGCTTCTATTCCGGATGATGCCGCTCTATCAGGAGGTGAAGAACTGGCCTCGTATGATAGATACCCTCCAAGCGGCCATTGATCTCGACCCGGACCCGAAGCGTAAGGCGCGCTATTACCAGACCCAGGGGCAGATCTACCGCGATTTTGAAAATGACCCGGAGCGTGCTCTTGAGTGTTTTAACCTGGCCCTCGACAACGATCCGACCTGGCTTGAACCTTTCGAGCGTATCGCCAAGCTCCTCACCTTGCAGAAGAATTGGCGTGGTCTTGCCCGGGCCTATAAGAGGCTCATTGAGCGCATCAGCGGAAAGGGTAACCGGGATCTTGAGTTCAAGCTATTCCATGATCTTGGGATCATCTACCGGGATCGTCTCCAGGAGTTTCCCAAGGCTTTGGAAGCCTTTAAGGCAGCCTCGCTTATTAAGCCTGAGGATATGCAAGAGCGGCAGATCCTCGCTGAGCTTTATGAGCTGAACAACGAGGTCGATCTGGCGATTGAACAGCAGAATGAGATGTTGAAGCTAGATGCTACCCGCGTTGAGCCTTACCGTGCCCTCTTTAATCTCTACAACAAGAAGGGTGCCTATGATGAGGCGTGGTGCCTTTCGGCGGCTCTGGCGTTCCTCCGTAAGGCTAATGGAGAAGAGCAGCAGTTCTATGAGAACTACAAGCTCACCAATTTGCCTCAGGTGAAAAGCTCCCTGGACAACGCAAGCTGGCTTCGCCTTATCTTCCATGAGGAGGTGAACAATCCGATCAGTAAGATTTTCGAGATGTTGGCGGCTGCCGCTCTGGTGGCGAAGGTTGAAGACCTTCGCCGCCAGAACAAGCTGCCTGCTCTAGATGCCCGATTCCTGCAGGATCCACGTACCTCCACGGTCACCTTTGCCAAGACCTTCGGTTGGGTTGCCAAGGTGCTTGCCATTCCGTCAGTGCCTCAGCTCTACGTTCGTAGCGATCTGCAGGGCGGCCTGACTAACGTCACCAACCAGCCTCCCGCTGTTGTTGCAGGTCAAGGGGTTCTCAGCGGCATGTCACCCCTTGACCTCCTCTTTTTCTGTGGCAAGCACCTCACCCTTTACCGGGGTGAGTTTTTTATCCGCACCATTTTCGCTACCCAGACTGAGTTGGAGGTCATCCTCTACGCAGGCATCAAGATTGCTCGCCCTGATTTTGCTCTTCCAGCGCAACTTCAGGCTCAGGTTATGCCCGTTGCCCAAGTGCTGGCTAGCAAGATGCAGCCGATGCAGGTTGAGGTGCTCAAGCAGGCAGTCAAGCTCTTCTTTGAGCAGGGTGCCAAAGTTAACCTCAAGAAGTGGATCCAGGGGGTCGAGCTGACGGCTGCCCGCGCTGGTCTACTGCTGTGCAGTGAGCTGGATATTGCTCGAAAGATCATCTCTGCCGAGTCTCAACTTCCTGGTGACCTTAACCCTGCCGACAAGATCAAAGAACTGCTCCTCTACTCAGTTAGCTCCAAATACTTTGAGGCCCGCAAGGTGATCGGCGTCACGATTGGTTGAGCTTTGGGTTTGCGAGCTCCGAGGAAACTTGTGCTCTTGAGTTGTGTGATGGGCTTCAGAAAGGGTTCCACACCACTCGCAAGCCTGTGGCAAAGGTTGTATGTCCCTCCCCCTGCAAGAGAGGTTCTGGGGAACGGCTGAGGTAGCGACCTGCTGTGAATTCGAGGTAAGGGCCGAATCCAAGGATGGGGGTCGGATAGTAGTCACTACCCATCATCAAGCGCAGTGCAGTGATGCCTTCGTACTCGATACGACCCAGCCCGGGTGTATCTAGGATAGTCCGACGGTATCCGAGGCCTACAGAGAACCAAGGGTCGAAGGGGATCCCATCCACCATATGGTAAACGGCACCCAAGCCGAAGGCTAGGGTGGAGCCCTTACAACCTCCGCGGCACTCGGAGTCTGCTTCAAAAGAGCCATATGCTCCCCAGAGTTCGGCGGCGAAGTCTCGGCGGAATGGGTAGGTGAGCTGGACTCCTGGAGCCTGTCCCCATTGCACTACATCGCCGTGGGGGAGTCCTCGCTCTGCACTTCCCATGAGGCGTTGCAGGCCGAGCTGGAATGCCAAGGTCGGTCGGCCCGCTCGGGTGTCCGGGGCCGTAGGGCGTGGAGCCGGAGGGTCAGTTTCGGTGGGTGCCGGCAGGGAGGGCATTCCCCCTTGGGCTTGTGCTCCCAGGGGTGCAAGCAGAGTCAGAAGTACAGAACTTGCTGCGAAAGCTTGCAAAGAACGCATCGCGGGGGGCTTACCAGGGCAGCCATGCGCTGTGGGAGAAAATCGACGGTACGCAACTAGAGTGACAAGGGGACGAAGCGGTCATCATGGAGCACAAGCCATGCATTCGGTCAGGGGAGCATGACACCATCAGTGAGGTCCGCGGGTTGCCTGCTTTTCACTGGTCCGTCGAGATCAGTGACAGCAAGGGTTTGCGGCGCTTTGCTCTGAAGGAAGGGTCCACACTCCTGATAGGTTCCTCCTCGCAGGCGGATGTTCGTCTGGAAGATCCGACTGTTTCCGGGTTTCACGGTGAGTTGGGGGTCCAGAAGGGTCAGTTGTGGGTAAGGGATGTCGGTTCACGTAATGGGATCCACGTTGCTGGGGCCAGAGTGGAGCAGGCGACCTTTCTCCGAGGAGGTTGCTTTGTATTGGGTCGTTCTTTGGTGCAGGTTTCCCCAGGTGATTTGGAGAGGGAGGACTTCTCCAGAGAACCTCCCCTGGAGGGTGTTGTGGGCCGCTCACAGGCGATGCTACGGTTGGCGAGAGAGGTACGCCGCTGTGCACCGCTCCGAGCTAGTGTGCTGATCCGAGGTGAGACGGGTACTGGCAAGGAGCTTATTGCCGAGGCGCTCCATCGCCAGAGTTCCCGCGCTTCCGGGCCCTTTCTCCCACTTAACATGGGAGCTCTTGCGCCAGAGTTGGTTGACTCGGAGTTGTTCGGCCACGAGAAAGGTGCGTTTACCGGCGCTGTTGTCCAGCATCAGGGAGCATTTGCTACGGCTCACGGTGGCACTCTGTTCCTTGACGAGGTGGTTGAACTGCCCATGAGCGCCCAGGCCAAGCTACTACGTGTGCTGGAGAATGGCGAGGTCAAGCCAGTGGGTTCGGCTCAGGTTCGGAAGGTCAACGTACGGGTTGTGGCTGCCTCCTGGGCATGCCTTCAAGAACGGGTCACCCGGGGGCAATTCCGAGAGGATCTGTTCCATCGGCTAGCAGTGCTCACGATCCAGGTGCCTCCACTCCGAGAGCGCTTCGGCGATCTGGCACTACTCGCTACCCACTTTCTGGAGAGGATGGCTTCCGAAGTTGGAGAGAAACACCTGACCTCTGGGGCGCTCTCCCGACTCTCCTGCCATAGCTGGCCTGGAAACGTCCGAGAACTGAAGAACGTGTTGCTACGTGCGGCGCTCATGTCCCCCGAGCCCTGGATAGGTACTGAGCAAATCAACGCCTCTCTAATGCCCTTTCGCTATGTTCCTTCCCGAGATGAGCAAGCCCACATCCGAGAGGCGAAACGGCTTTTGGAAGTTCATGAGGGGAACGTGAGCAGTGCTGCTCGAGCTATGGGTGTGGCTCGCTCTACCTTCCGGGGGTGGCTGCGACAGGGAAACGCTGGATAACATGCCGGATCACTCATCCTGTGGGGAGGACTAGAAGGCCGTTCCCTATGTCGCAAGCCCGGAGGATGGAGCGGGTCAGCCGTTTTTTTGCTTTACGAGCTGCATGTTCGATGGTTTCGGCTGAGGTTGGGTGGGGGCCCATCGCCAGGTAGCCCGCCAGAAGCGCTGCGAACTGACACCCACCGCCGTGGAATTCGGCTCGCTGTCGGCGGGGTGTTGCTAGGTGGACCACGCGCCCGGGAAAGGCGAGTACATCTACTACTTCAGGGCCTTCCAGGTGTCCTCCCTTGACGAGAGCAGCCTTCGCTCCCCGCGCTACTAGCTCCACAGCAGCCTCCCGCTGCTGGTCCCGGGTATGGATCTGTCGCTCCAGCAGTGCCTCTGCCTCATCGATGTTGGGTGTTACCAGAGTGGCTTGTGCGCATAGCTCTCGCATTGCTGTCAGCGCCTCGTCATCCAGCAATCGGGCTCCCTCTGGCGAGCGGGTGGCAATGATCACCGGATCGACCACTACAGGAAGCTTCGGATGCGTTGCCAGCACATCGAGCACCACCCGGACATTGGCCGTGGAGCCCAGTGCTCCAGTTTTGACAGCGCAGATCCGCTGGTGAGCAAGCAATTCATCCAGTACGGCACGGAGGTGGGAAGGTGGCGTGGGAAGCACCGAACGGAGCCCTGCTGTGGATTGCACTGTCAGCACTGCACAGGCAGCACACCCCCACACTCCTGCTTCTGCGAAACCCCGCAGGTCTGCGGCAATCCCCGCACCACCGGATGGATCGAGCCCTGCAATGGTCAATGCACAACGTCGCTTCCTTACCCGAGGAAGGGAGCGCTTAGGAGTCATCCCTGGCCCTCAATGTGCTCGACTTGGTAGAGGGCAGCAGCGAGAGCATCCTTGATACGTTCGAGGGCAGTTTGGGTGGTGGCATGGCGGCGCTGCTGAGCCTCAGTAGCCTCTTGCTCCCTTAGGCGAGCGGCTTCAAGCAGCTGGCGGGTTTCTGTCAGTTCAGCGGTAAGAGCGGCCAAGGCAGCTTCAAGTTGCTGACGTTGCTGTTCAGCAGCCTGCTGGCTGGCGATGGTGGAGCGTTCGAGGTCATCGAGACGTATTTGCAAGGAGTGTTGGGCGTCTTGAGCGGCCTGCATGGCGATCTCATGCTTGGAGCGCAAGGAAGCTAGCTCTTCTTGGTGAGTCGCTTGTAGCTCCTCTCGGAGAGCCCGGAGCTCGGCCTCATGTTCCTGATGGATACCTTGGACCATCGTGGCATGGTCTGTATGGAGACGCTGGATGATTATGGTTTGTTCATTGCGGAGGCGCTCAATTTCTTCGGAGTGTTCTTGGTGAGTGCGCTGCTTTTCTGCTTCGTGCTCCTGCCGAGTGCGGTGGGCGACTTCTTCCAGCTCGCGGCGAAGGGCCTCAAGTTCTTTGCGATGTTGGTCTTTTAGTTCCTGGGAGTGGGTGGCGAGGGTAGACGCTGCAGCAGCGGCGGCGGCAGCGAGGGATTCGTCGAGTTCTCGCTGATGAGCCTGCTTGAGTTCCTGTAGCTCACGGTCATGCTGAGCCTTTGTTTCGTTGAGCTCACGGTCATGCTGAGCCTTTGTTTCGTTGAGCTGAGCACAAGCTTGCTCTTGGAGAAGGCGAATTTGCTCTTCCAGCGAAGCTGCGGCACGAGCTTCTGCTTGCTGGATGGTATGCTGGCACTGGGCGCGCTCCTCTTCGGCACGCTGCTGGAGTTCAGCCAGCTCCCGGGAGAAGCGCTCTTGTTGATCACGGAGGGCGTTCTCTCGGGCTGATTTCTCGGCTTCGAGGTCAGCGCGTAGCCGAGTAGCTTCGGCACGGGCCTCGGCGGCAGCGGCCGCGTGAGTTTCCACGTGCTGCTGGAGCTCTTGTAGGTGATCTTCCAGGTTAGCTTTTCTGCGTTCAAGGGAGAGAGCGATGTCGCGAGCCTCCAAGATTTCGTGCTCGAGACGGGTTTGCTGCTCTCGGAGTGCGAGGAGCTCGCGGTCCTTGCGATTGAGAGCCTCGCGCAGTTCAAGGAGCTCGCGGCTACCGACTGTGTTGCGAGGGGCTATCCCCGGGGGTGGCTGGGTACGGGGGGCGCTAGCCTCGGCCTGGAGTTTCTGGAGTTCTGCCTGAGCTTGAGCGAGGCTCTGTTCTAGCAGAGCAATACGGGGATCCTCATCGGGGAGGCGAGCTGCCTCGACAGCTCGACGCTCTGCCTCAGCCTTTTTTCTTTCAAGCTCGGCATTCTTCCGCTCCAGTTCGGCATTCTTCTGTTCTAGCTCGGCGTTCTTCTGCTCTAGCTCGGCAGTCCGGTGCCGCTGCTTCTCCAACTCGGTGCGGTCCTTTTCTGCCTCCTGCTGGCGTGCTTGGGACTTTTCCAATTCGGCGCGGAGACGCTGGATTTCAGCAGAGAGGGCGTTGGAGGAACTTCCGGGGGAGGTGGTGTGCTTTGTGGGGAGGGCTGGTGCTGGCGGCTCGGTGGGAGGTGGGAGTGGGGAGGTACTGGCGATAAGGAGGTCAAAGGCGCTATCCGTGAAGGAGTCGGCCTCATCGCCCTTGACGGTAGGTCGAGGAGGAGGGGAGGTAGCAGGGCGAGAGAGTGAGGTAGGCTGAGCGGTATTGGAGCGCGAGAGGCTCGTCGTAGGGGGGGCGGTCGTGGAACTCGCTGGGGGGGAAGCAGGTTGGGAGGGGATGGTACGGATCTGTGTTGACCCGGAGGTTCGAGCGGCAGGAGGCTGAGGTATTGATGAAGAGGGACGAGGGGCAGGCGGAGGGGTGGAAGGTGGTGATGCGAAGGAGTGGGAAGGCGGCGCTGAAGGGCGAGAGCTCAAGGAGGAGGGGGAGGCTCCAGAAGCGGGCGTGATCTGGGTCGCAAGCCCCATGCTGGCCAGGGCGGAGCGATCCATGATTTGGGTGCCTAGGTTGTCTTCGTCATCTTCGTCCGCGGCACCAACCTGGATGTGCAAATCGTGGCTGGCGTTTGGGGGAATTTCTAGGGGGAGGAATTTGCGGATGTGGGGCAGCAGGTTTTCGAAGGTGATAGGTTTCCGGACGTAGGCTTCTGCGTGGGTTCGGAGCTTCCGGTGCTGTTCGAAGGTTTCCTCAGTGGAGTCGCTCGACATGATGATGAGGGGGACATCCTTGAGGAGTGGATCCCTCTTGAGCCGATTGCATACAGAGAAGCCATTCATCCTCGGCAGCTCAATGGAGAGCAGGATCAGGTTAGGCGGCTCGTTTACTGCTACCTGAAGCCCCACGTGACCATCGTCGACGACGCGAGGGATGGCTCCTAGCTTGCTTAGCTCGGTGCGGAGCTCGGAGGCGAAGGCAGGATCACTTTCAAAAACCAGGATTTTGGGACCACTGCTGGTGGTGGCCATGCGCTGAGAGTTCCTTCGTGCAGCGGTTGGACCGCAGAGGACTGCGAGGGTAGGCGTTTATTCTGGTACGGTCAAAGCCCGCTCCCGGGGAGCGTTGTTGTCGCTTTGGGCGGAGGATTGGCTTTCTTTGCTTCCGTCGGTCTTGGCTTCCGAGGAGTGGTGGGCAATTTCTCTTCCTGGGCGGATGGGGTAGTTTTCTCCGGTGGGCTCGGCAC
>JANWXX010000018.1 GCA_025057345.1 Polyangiaceae bacterium
ATCTAGCTGCCGTCGGCGCGCCCCGGCCATCGCTGAGGACAGGGTAAATACTGCACTCAGTCGGGCGGTGAGAGCTCCCATGGCCTGTACTTCCTGGAGCGTCAGCAGAGTGCGACGGCGTCCACGGGGCATAGCGAGCACCCCTACAGGACCATCGTCATCGCGGAGCGCAGTAGCGCAGGCGTAGCCGTGAGCCTCCATCCAGGCTAGGGTATTGCGCACGTCCGGGCGGCGTACCTGAATCGCTCGGGCCACCTCAAGGCGCAGGGTCTGGTGCGGCTCTGCCTCGCAGAGATCGAGGAGTCCTGTCGGCAGTGTACCGACACTTTCGTGAAGGTATCCTGCTCGATCTACCGTGAGTACGTCACCGGTTTCCATCCGATAGAGTGCTGGAGAAGGGGAGGATGGGCCCAGGTTGTCTCGCAACACTGCCAGAGTGCTTCTCAGGGCGATGGTCGGCTCCGGCTGGGCAGCTCGCTCCAGTCCCTTGCTCAGCGCATCCAGCCATCGGGCGGTATCTGGAACGAAGCGCGCCGAGACATGTTGCGCCAGCACCCCTACCAACAGCAGCAGCACACTGGAAACCAGCACCACACCCCCTGCGTACTTCGGTGCCGCCGCCGCTACCCCTGCAGTAAACAGAGCAACGGGCGACCCCAACACGCACACCACCAGGAGCGTGCGCAGGGAACGGCTTACTTGTGTTGCATCCGGGATGACCATCACAAGGCCCACCCCCACCGCTCCCAGCACCGCAGCCGATGGCAAGATCCGATCGGGCGCTGCAAAACCTAGCACCGCCGCCGGCATCGCGCTCAGCAGCAGCGTGGTTGTGATAGCAAGCGCAGCCGCCCCCCGGTCCGCCACCCCCAGTTCCAGCCGTCGTAGCATCCGGAACCGCAATGTGGCCAGCGTCAACAGCAGCAACAGCCCGCCTCCTCCTGCCACGGTCGCGTAATCGATGGTCAAAGGATCAATGGTCCCTCGCCACCCTGGGAGCAGAAATGCAGCCGTCGGTACCGTGGCGCTGGTCACCCCTAGGAGCAGCGCCGCCATCGGTGCGTCCAGACGCCGTGCCGCTGGGTGGGAGGCCACCAGCCCCCGCCCCTCTGGTACACGCGCCAACCCGTAGAGTGCTGCTGCCACCGCACCGCTCGCTCCCAACGCTGCTGCTGCATCGAAGGGCGCTCGCCCCGGTCCCACGCTCCGTGCTGCCAGATATACTGCCGCTCCCCCCAGGGCTAGCCGGAACCCCAGTCGCGGTTCTTCTCCCACCAGGTCTTGCCCGATGGAACGAGGCTCCGTCAGCCGAAACGCCAACGCCAGAGAGATCGGTAGAAGTACCAGAGAACCAAGGGTATAAGAAGACCCTCCTGTGCTCTGAACTGCGGCAATGGCGACGTAAAGGAGCGGCGCTAGGCAGAAGGCGAGGATACGATGGCGAGAGAGCATCCAATGAGGAGATCAGACACCCTGGAGCTTGCCACGGCTTGCCAAGGACGGGGGGCTCAACCGGGCCAGCGCTAGCTGTGCTTGAAGTGGGAGCAGAGGTTCTGCAGGGCAGGGAGGGTGAGAGAGGTAGGGAGAACACAGCGTTTGGGGGTCAGGTCGATGGCCAGCAGGTTGCATGGGGTTTCTCGATTTCTATTCCTTTTGTATCGCGATTGTGTCGTTGATCGGGGAATGGCCGCTGTACTCTGGGTGACCCTGTGGTGACTCGAAAGGGACATCGCATACGGATTGCGATGCTTGAAGAGAAATCGCGGAGGTGACCATGACCCTTGTAGAGCGTTCCCTCCGCGATCTTCGCCAAGCGCTGCGAGTGGCGGTGGAGGTGACGGAGCTCAATCTTGCCGGCAGCGTTACCCGGAAGCGGTTGCGCGACCTCCCCCCCACCATCGCTTGCTTTTCTGAGCTCCAACGTTTGCTGTTGCAAGACAACTTCCTGGAAACCCTACCGCCGCAGATCGGCTCCTTGCCTAGCTTGCGCCTCCTCGACCTATCCCGGAACCCGGAGCTACGAGCGCTTCCTCCGGAGCTGGTGCGCCTTTCTCGACTGGAGGAGCTCCACCTGACTGCCGTCCCTTGTCTGGATCTGGCGGACGCCCTGCGGACGTTGGCCCGGCTTCCTTCCTTGAAGGTGCTGGCTCTAGGGAGCAGCGAGATCGAGGGGATACCGGAGGGGCTTGCAGCACTCTCAGGGGTCGAGCGGCTGGTACTAGTGGTGGGGCAGCGGCTAGCGTTTGAGGATACGCTGCGGCAGGTGGCAGCGATGCCGGCGCTTTGTGCCCTAGAGCTTCGGATGGATTTCCGTGAAGACCTTCCGAAGGAAATTGGGCTACTCCGGGGGCTGACCGAACTGACCATCCGGGGAAAGCTTCAGGCACTCCACGACTCCCTCGGGGAGCTGTCGTCGCTGCGGCGCCTTGATATCTGCAAGGTGGGGCTTCGGACGCTGCCAAAGACCATGGGAGGGCTCTCCTCGCTAGAGGAGCTGGTGCTGGAGGGAAACATGCTGGGAGAGCTGCCGGAGGGAGTCTTTGCCCTGGAGCGACTGAGAATCCTAAATATAAGGCAAAACCGCCTGCGGGAACTTTCACCTCACATCGCTCGACTCGTGGCTCTGGAAGAGTTGGACCTGCGGGGCAACCGGCTTGCCCAGCTCCCAGCGGCTCTAGGGAAGTTGACAAGGCTACGTAGGCTCGATGTGGGGTTCAACCGACTCCAAAGGCTTCCTCGGGAGCTCTCGCAGCTCACGGCGCTGGAGAGGGTCGATGTAGCCCACAACCTAAATCCAGAAGCCGCTGCAGAGCTGGCCCTCGACCGGATGCCTTCCCTGACCGAGCTGGAGATCAGCGATGCCCAGCGAGGGCAGCTTCCGGATGACATGCGAGCGCTTAGGGAACTCCGGGTGCTTCGTCTCTCTCTCAAGGAGCTCCGAGCGCTCCCAGCGGCCATCCGCCACCTCACCCGCTTGGAGGAGCTCTACCTGCGCACCCCTGCCCTGGACTTGGATGACGCCTTCCCCAAGCTTGCGTCCCTGTCGTCGCTGCGCCGGGTGGATCTGAGTGAGCTGGGGCTCGGGAGGCTGCCAGAATCTGTGGGGGATCTTGTGCAAGTGGAGCATCTACTGCTGGGGGGGAACCGGCTGATGACACTGCCTCCAGGGCTGGGGCGGTGCGCTTCGCTACGCACACTCACTCTAGAGAGCAATTGGTTGGAGCGACTTCCGCCGGAGCTGGGAGCCCTTGGAGAGCTTCGCTCCCTCAACCTGAGCTTCAACTACCTGACCATGTTGCCACCAGAGCTAGGAGAGCTGCACTCGCTAGAGGACCTGGAACTCTGGAAGAATCCTCTGGGTGCGCTACCGCCGGAGTTCGCTCAGCTTACTGCGCTCCGCAGGCTATCGTTGGGCTTTACACGTTTCGAGGAACCTCCGGAAGCGCTAGCGGGGTTGGTGTCGTTGGAGGAGCTGGCGCTGCGGAACAATCGACCTGCTATGGACCTTGGGCAGCTCTTTGCCGTGATTGCCTGCCTCCCCTCGTTGCGGCGGTTGGATCTGCGCACCAGCGAGCTGACCAGCCTTCCGAAGCAAATCGCTCTGCTCACCCGCCTGGAGGAGCTAGATCTGACCGGCAACCGGATCAGCTCGCTGCCGGAAGAACTCTCGGCCCTAACCTGCCTCAAGGCTCTGGATCTGGACTGGGAGCGGCTAGACAAAGAGCAGCGCTCGCTGACGCGCCGCTTGCTGCCTGGGAAGGGGTGGCAAGGGATCCGCTTCGGCGCTACCATGCGGTTCCGCCGCTTGTAACCACTTGCCGATCAGCTTGGGTCATTTCGAACACCGTAGAATCCACGGGATGACGGGGGTGAGCAGGGCGGTACTTGCCGGGAGAGGAGGGGGGCTTTACCCTGACCGGACGTTCATGCGTGCGAGTGTGACCCATCTCTTGACGGCATCCACGGTCCTGCTCAGCCTCCTGTCTGGGTGTGCGACCCCTGCGGAAACCGTGGTTTCAGGGGGGGAGGAGACAGGGAGCATTCATGGGTACTTGTCCGTGGAGCGCACCTCCCCCTGGGGGGCCGAAGGGCTGGGGGCGAAGGAAGTGGCTTCGGCAACCTTTCTGCGGGTACAAGAGGGAACGGATCCAGGGGTGGTAGCCAAGCTGGTGGGAGCGATTCCCGAACTTCCACCGGAGGGTACATGTTGGGCGCTGGATGCCATGGAACCAACGACAGTCCCACTCCGGACGCTGAGCCCAGTGGAGCTTTTGCGGGTAGGGGAGGTGGTGGTTCGGTCGGAGACCACATCGACGCGGTTGGTGACGCGAGCGTACCCGGATGTGGCGCATCTGCTGTCGGGAGTAGTGTATACTTCGTCAGGGCGAGAGCTTCCGGGGGCGCAAGGCAGGGTATCCTTCGAGGTTGGGGGGGCGGAGGCGGTACCTGGGTTCACTCTGGAAGTTCCCATGCCGCCACCGATTTCCTCGCTGATGCTGGATGGGGTGGAGGTGGGCGACGAACAGGACTGGCTCTCTCTTGGGGATACGGTGGAACTCCAGTGGGCTGCTGCAGAAGAAGATGTGACCCTGCCACCCTCTGTGGGGGTGGTGGGGCCCGATCGCTTCTTCGTGGATTTGAGCGTACTCGACGGAAAGAAGACTCCTAAAACGCTTCGGTGTAGCGGAGGGGCCAAGGCGAGGTTGGTAGCTCCCCTCCAAGTAAGCGAGCAGACCCAGTCGGTCACGGTGACAGCGCACCGGCTTCGTACCGTGCGCCTCTCCTCTCCAGCACTGGCGGGGGGGGAAGTTCGGTTGGATGCAGCGCGCTCTACCACGGTACGTCTCAGGGAGGGGGATGCACGGTAACCTGCTCGGGCAGCCCAGCGCTAGCCGCTGGAAGGAAGCAGCAGAGGTTGGCAGGAGGCGGCTGCGTCCAAGGGAGAAACAGGGGAGGGGAGGGGCATGAGTGAAGGAAAGGAAAGGGGGGTGGAGGAGCTGATCTGTGAGGAGCGGTTGAGGGAAGCAGCGGCCATGTGCCATGCGCGGGGGGATGTCGTTCGGGCGGTGGATCTCTTGGAGCGAGCCGCGGCCTTCGAGGAGGCAGCCAGGCTTGCGGTGGAGCATGGGATGGGAGCCAAGGCGTTGCGGCTGGTGGCTGCCTTTGGTCCCGATGAACTCTTGGCGCGGGCGTCTCGCTGTATGGAGGAGCCGGAGGCGAGAGCACTGGGGTATGAGCTAATGGGGAGAGGGTATGGGCGAGGAGCGGCGTATGCATTCCGGGCGGCGGGGCTCGCCCTTGAGGAGGGGGAAGCATGGGAGCGTGCTGGTGAGTTTCTGGAAGCAGCGCTCGCGTATCGACGGGGAGGAGAGGATTTGAGGGCCGCGAGAGCCTTGGGGTCAAGGCTCCAGCAGAAGCCGCAGGACGGGCGGGCATTGCTGGAACTGGGGAGACTTCTGATAGCCAACGGTAGGCTGGAGAAGGCAGCGCAAGCGCTCCAGTCTGTCCCGGAGGATGCGCCAGAGAGGGGGGCTGCCAAAGCGTTGCTAGCGCGGGTCTTCGAGCGGCTGGGGCTTCAAGAGGCAAGGGCGAGCCTGGGGGAAGTTGAAGAAGCTCCTGACGAGGAGGTGCGTGGGGTCTCTAGGGAGCTCCTCTACGGGCGCTACCGCGTGGAGCAGCAGGTCGCAACAACAGCAGTCGCACGAGTGTTCCGGTGTGAGGATCGACTCACCGGGCAGCGGGTAGCCGTGAAGGTGTTGAGAGTCGGGGCCGGCGGGCTAGAGGGGCGGGATGCGGTAGTACGCTTTAAGCGGGAGGCACTGGCTCTCGGTTTGCTACGACACCCGAAGATCCTGCCCTTGCTTGGGTTTTTTCCCGAGGGCCCTGCGGTGGTGACACCCTGGATGGAGGGGGGGTCATTGGCGAACGTACTGGCCTCGACAACGCTCTCGCCGGAGCGGGCGGTGGAGATCGGCCTTGCGGTGCTGGACGCGCTCTCGGAGGCTCACCGGATTGGGATTCTGCATCGGGATCTAAAGCCATCCAACGTGCTTCTGGATGGGGCTGGGGCGGCGTACCTAGCGGATTTTGGTGCAGCGCACGTGGGGGAAGGGGCAACGACGGTGACCGCAGGGCTCATCGGTTCGCTAGCTTACATGGCACCTGAACTTTGGGCCGGGGGGAAAGCCACCGTGGCCAGCGATCTCTACGGGGCTGGTGCCCTGCTCTACGAAGCGATCACCGGGGAGCAGCCAGCTCCGGCGGAGGACCTCTTGGTCTGGCCCAGCATGCTCTACGAAGAGCTGAGCTCCAAGCATGACGATGCGCTACGAAGGCTGCTGGCACGATCCCCACTGGACAGGCCCGCGACGGCGCAGGAGGCTAGTGCGCTACTGCGGAGCCTCTCGTTCCGGGTGAGCAAGCCGGCGAGGAGGGTACCGAGAGCTTCTGGGAGAAAGTCCGAAACGGGAAGGCGTCTCGTACCATTGGAGGGAGAGATTGCCTTCGATACCCTCTTGAAGCGCAAAGTACGGCTAGTACCAGCAGAGGGGGTGACACTCCGGTTGGGGCAGGCATTTGCTCAGGTAGGTCGGGAGGAGCTGGCAACGATCTTTCGATGGGATGGGCAGGACGGGGTATTGTGGGTGGAAGATCTGATCGGGCTTCCGTTCGCGATGGCACAAAGGCCACTGAGAGAAGAGGAAGCGAGGCGATTGGAGGAGGCACTAGGAGAGCTGCATCGTCGAGGCGTGGCTCACGGGAGCGTGGATGGAGAGCACGTGAGGTGGGACGATGCGCGAGGGGTAACGTTGTCATTCCCCCGGAAAGTGATGGAGGAGGCAACGGCGGAGGGGGATCTCGCGGCGCTGGCAGCCCTTCGGAAAGCAGCGGGGGGACGAAGGGATGCTTGACGCACTCATCAGGGGCAAGCACACAGCGAAGCCATGGAGAAAGATCGCTCGCACCTGGTCCGTGATTTCCGGCGAGCCCCGGAGGTATGTCCCCGTGGGATCACGGGCCGAGAGCACCCCTCAGAGCTGCTCTTGACGGCATTTCCTGCCTATGTTGGGCGCCAGGAGCGAACTGCCTTCCAGCTCATGAAGCGTAGTGTGGAGGAAGGGGCTGCGGTGTTCCTGACCTTGAGTGGAGCGATGACTCCCGCAGGGCTCCATCAGTCGTGCCTGATCCCACTGATCCAAAGGGGGGTCATTGACTGCATCACCACCACCGGAGCCAACCTCTATCACGATGCGCACCGAGTGATCGGCCACCGGATCCGAGAGATCGACCCCAATGCCGGAGATGTTGCGCTCCGTTCGGCGAGGATCATTCGAATCTACGATCTCGGGATGGACGAGGAGGTATTGCTGCAGACGGACAAGCTTTTCAGCTGGCTGCTCCAGAAGCCCGCATTTCAGAGAAGGATGACTACCCCGGAGCTCCACTACCTCCTGGGCAAGGAGATCGCCCAGATCGAGAAAGCTCTCGGTGTTGAGCAGCCCTCCCTGCTGGCAACGGCGTACAGGTACAAAGTTCCTATCTTCGTGGGGGCTGTGCAGGATGGCTCGATCTTCCTGAACATCGTCAAGCTGAAGCGCCTCCTGGGGGATACCTTCAAGCTAGAGATCGACGTGGCGGAGGATGTCTTTGCTATGGGGGCCCTTCAATTCCACTGTTTCAGCACCCTCAAAAAGAAGATGGCTGTCTGGATCCTTGGTGGTGGTGTCCCCAAGAACTACACCCTCCAGGGAAAGCCACTCCTGGATCAGATCCTTCATGTACGTACCGAGGGCTTCAACATTGGTGTGCAGTTTTGTGTTGATCCAGTGGACAATGGCGCCCTGTCGAGCTGCCCTGCGGGGGAGGGCCACACCTGGGGCAAGGTTTCTCAGGAAAGCGTTCAGCGAGGAAGCATCTACTGCCACTGCGATGTCACCGCAGTCTTCCCCTGGATTACCTACGCCCTTCTCTCCGAGCCGGAAATCCGTAAAGAGCCCCTCGCCCTCTACGAGCAGCTCCTGCCTGCTATCAACGAACTCCAGCGCCAAGTCGACCGGCAGAGAACCGAGCTGGCCAAGACCCTTACCTTCCATGTTGCTCGGGGCGAAGTTGCTCCCAAGAAATCAAGCTCCTTTAGGGTGACTCCTGCCAAGAGTCATGCAGCCAGAGTGTCTTCAATGGCTAAGAAGGAGAGCAAGAAGTCTAGTCTGTCTCCACGCAAACGTTGAGGATCAATGCGAAAGACTCTCCTCGACCAGCTTGCCTCGCTGCGTGCTGAGCGTGTTGAGGCGGTCTCCAGCCAGGTGGCTCGGGCCCAGCAAGCTGCGGAGCAAGCTTTGGCCCGCCTTGCTGCGGAGGTAGAAGCCCAGAATAAACTGGAACAAATGCTTCATGACGTAGCCCACCGGGAAGCGGGGCTTCTCCAGGGAGGGGGGCTAAGGGCTGCTGATCTGGTCCAGCAGGCTGCTTGGAAGATCCAGGCAGAGGGGCAGAGGCAGCGCGCTGCTCAAGCTACGGCACAGGCCAAAGAGGCGGTACTTCAGGCCCAACAAGCTGCCCAGCAAGCGAGGGCTGCGCTGGCAGTGGCGCAGGCAGAGGCACGTGTCGCGGAAGAGGCTGCAAAGCGCCAGCGAAACCGACTTATGGCGCTCCACCAGGCACATATCGACGAGGAGAACGAGGATCGCTTCGCAGCTCGGAGGGCGATCCAACCCCGGGAATAAACCCCAATTTTCGTGCATATCCAAACAGAAAAGGCTAGAGCCCTGGAGAGCGCCTTATGGAGAGGAAACACCGAGCCCCGCGTGCGATCTTGGGCTTCTTGCTTGGGAGTCTAGGCCTCGGAGGACTCTCCCTGGCCGGAGGCGGCTGCGGCTGCGGTGCAGCGTTGGTTCCTTCGACTGCCGGGCCAGAGGTTCCCCCGGTGTTTCCTTCTTCTTCTGGTATTGTCGCCATCGCGGAGGCGCCTCCTGCGCTGGCTCCCTCTCTTGAGCCCATTTTGGGGGATCCAAGGCTGGTGGAGGCAGCTCGCCTGGCGGATGCCGAAGATCACGCCGGAGCTGCCGCTGCTCTGGAACACCAAATCACCGCGCTACCCGCAGGGGCTGCGGAGCTGGCCCGCTGGCGCTACCAAGCTGGTCGCCAGTATGCCCTGGCTCGGCGCCCGCTCGATGCACTCCGGATGTTTGCAGCCAGCGCGGCCGAGCCATGGCCGCTCGCTTCCTATGCATCCTTCGCGGCGGCACAGCAAGCACTTGCTGCAGGCCGCACCGAGGAAGCGCTGGTCCATGCCCGGGCTGCCGGAGGAGAGGAACCGCTGGGGGGGCTTGTCGACTTGCTCCTTGCGGATATCCATGAGCAGCGAGGTGCCGTGGCAGAAGCCATCCCGCTTTGGAAGCGACACCTCGCCTCTGGGAAGAACCCACCCCGGTGGGCAGAGGTTTCCCTCAAGCTGGCGCGAGCCCTGCGCACCAGTGCACCAACACCGTCCAATGCACTGGAAGAAGCTCTGGCGCTGGTTCGTCGTGTGGTCCTTGAGCAGCCGACTTCCCCGCTGGCCCGGCCTGCCGGAGAGCTGGAGCGGGCTATCTTGGCGATGCTCCCTTCGGAGCGGCGTTCGGCCCTGGAGTGGCGCCCGGAGGAAATGCTGAGCCGTGCAATGGCGCTCTTCGAAGGAGGGAAGCTCAAGGAGGCAGGGGCTACCCTGGCAGAAGCGATGGCGGCAGCTCAAGGCCCTGGGCATTCAGGGGATTTTGCTTGCAAGGCGGCAACTCTGGACGGGAAGATCAAGAGCAAGCGCAAGCAAAGGGAGGCTGCAGTCGAAGCTTGGGGGGAAGCGATGCGACACTGCTCCGGCGATGCTCGTGCCGTTGCGCTCTACCATGGTGGCAGCGCCAGCGCTTCTGCCGGGAATCACGCCGAGGCCCTCGCTCGCTACGAGCAGATCGAGAAGGATTTCCACGGCCACCGCCTCGCGGATGACGCCCGCCTCAAGGGAGCCCTGGAGGCACTTGCGTTGGGTGATGAGGCCCGCTTTTCGTCGATGCTTGAGCGCATAGGAGAGGATTACCCAGAGGGGGATATGGCGCCGGAGGGCCTGTTCCAGCTAGCGCTGCACCGGATGGGCAAGGGAGACTGGGCAGGAGCGACAACACCGCTCATGGCCTCCCGCAAGCTGCGGCAGGACGAGCGCGACTACCGATCTGCGGGGCGTGCAGTGTACTTCTTGGCCCGAGCGTTCCAGGCGACTGGAGCCATCCCCCAAGCCATTGAGCTATATCGTCGTGTGCTCCAAGAGCAGCCTCTTTCGTTCTATATGGCGTTGGCCTACGCTCGCCTTGCGGAACTGGATGGTGCCGAGGCTGCCTCCGCCTTGAAGGCTGCCCGGGAGGCCGCTCCTCCGGTGCCGCCGCCTGCTCTTGACCTGCCCCAGCTCCAGGCTCCTGGGGCGCTGCGGGCTGCCGAACTGCTACGACAAGGAGAACTGGACTTTGCCCGGGCCGAGATCGCCGCCGCCCGGTTGGTGGGCCCGGGAGCCTCGACAGAGCTTCAGTGGGCGGTGGCCGGTTTGTACAGTAAGACAGGAGCCCTGGTCTTGGCTCATACGATTCCGAGGGGGCGCGTTTCGGATTGGTTGGAGCACTACCCAGAAGGGGGATGGCGCACACGATGGGAGCTCGCCTACCCGAGGCCCTACCTAGGAATGGTGGAGCGTGAGGCAAAGCGAAGTGGGGTTCCGGTGTCGTTGGTCTATGCCGTCATGAGGGAGGAGAGTGCCTTCGATCCGAATGCTATCTCTGGAGCGCCTGCCTATGGACTTATGCAGTTCACCATGGATACGGCAAAATCTGTTGGGAAGAAACTCGGTTTGCCCATCAGCGAGGCCACGGTGAAGCTGCCGGCAACCAGCATCGCGTTGGGGTGCCAATATTTGGCAGACTTGCGCGCTCGCTTTCCAAGTTGTCCTGCTCTGGCCATCCCGTCGTACAACGCAGGCCCCGGGGCTACCAGGCGATGGCTACGCCAGCGCTCCTCGGAGGATCTCGACCTCTTCATTGAACGAATCCCTTACGAAGAAACCAGGAACTACACCAAGCGTGTAATCAAGAGCTACGCAGCCTATCTCTACCTCTACGAGCCGAAGCTGCTGGACGAAGCTCTCAGGTTGCCGATGCGAACCCCGACGTTGAGCGCCCTTGGGGCTTCTGAGAACGAATGACCCAGCCCTCTTTCGGTGTATCTTCTGAGGCGTCTAGGATGGTGGGGGCCGTGCTCTGCGGTCGCTACCGCCTGGAACGGCTTCTGGGGGAAGGTGGCGTGGGTGCCGTCTTTGCGGCCACGTACCTCCCTTCTGGAACCTGTGTGGCTGTCAAGGTGCTACGCCCTGAGTTTCGCACCAACAACGAGGTGACTCGACGCTTCTTGGATGAAGCAGCCATCACGGCGAGGCTACGACACCCAGGGGTGGTCCAGATCTACGAGGCAGGACGTGCGGAAGATGAAACGCCCTTCCTGGCTATGGAATTGCTCGTCGGTCGCCCGCTGAGCACAGCTCTGGAGCTGAGTGGTGCCTTGCAGGTTTCGTTCGTGGTGGAGGTGCTTCGCTCGGCTATGGAAGCCCTCGATTTTGCCCACCGACAGGGGATTGTTCACCGAGATCTCAAACCTGACAATATCTTCGTTGTCACGGGTGAGTCCGGGGCACCCGTGCTGAAGATTGTCGACTTCGGAATCGCCAAGGTGATGGATGTCGCCGGTGGCATGGGCACTCGCACACATACTGGTGCCCTTCTGGGAACGACTACTTACATGAGTCCAGAGCAGCTCCTCAACTCCAAAGCTGTAGACCCAAGGAGCGACCTCTGGAGCATGGCCATCATCACCTACGAGATGCTCACCGCTAGCGAACCGTTCCCGGCGGAGAATCCCATGGAGCAGATCAACCTGGTGCTGTCTACCCCTCCTACGCCCATCGGCCAAGTCAAGCCTGAGTTGGCTCCGCTTCAGCCCTTCTTCGATCGAGCCTTGGCCCGGGATGTCAACCTCCGCTACCAGACGGCCCATGAGATGCTCGCCGCACTCCAGGCTTGCGCGTCGGCAATGTCGTTGCCGACCTTCGAACCACATTCCTCCCCCATCCCCTCCTCTTCCCCCTCGACTCCCCCCTCTGAACTTTCTTCTGCCTCGGCTCCCTTGCCCGTTGCATCTTCCGACCAAGCTGTTCCTCGGCCAGCCTCCCCACCGGTGCCCCCCCCGGTGTTGCCTTCCTTGGAACGAATTCCTGCCGGGGGGGGCTCCCCAGCAGTTCCCTCGCCCCCCTTTCCGCCTGCCGCTACCCCTCCACTCCAGGAGCCTCCTTTCGAGGAGGGAAATTCCCCTCTCGTCATGGTGCTCGTAGGGCTGGCGCTTGTCTTGCTTTTGGTTGCTGGCGTGGGCATGTGGATGCTTTTCTTCTGAGTGGGTCGTTTCTCCTGGGGGGGTTGGGTATCTTGGGGGGGATGCCTCCGCTAGCCAAAGTTGCCGTCATGGTCGTTGTCGGGCTCCTCACATGGGCTTTTCCGGCAGCAGCGAAGATTAAGGTCACTGCCGGAGGAGGGTGCTCCCGAGTGACTGTTGAGAGCCCCTGCCGGGAAATCAGTACTGGGGCTATCCTCCCGGCGCAAAGTCTACTCTTTGCTGGGAAGGAGGGGGCTACTGTTGAACTTCCTGACCGGAGTTTGCTTCGCCTTCCAGAAGGGAGCGAGATCCGCTTCCTGCCCCGCACCAAGGTGCAAATTGGGAAAGGGGATACCCCCGCGGAAGCGTTTCAGATCGCTCGGGGGAAGGTCTTCGTCGAGCTAGGACCATCCGCTGGAGCTTTGCTGGTGAAGGGGCCCCAGCAAATGGCAGCTATTGTCAAGAAGGGGAGCGCTGTGGTCAAGGTAGGGGAAGATTCCTTCCTGCTGGGAGTGCTCCAGGGGGCTGGAGTGCTGGGTAGTGGAAGCGACTTTAGCGAAGTCGGCGAAGGGCGGGTGCGGGTGATTCGCAAGGGAGAAAAGCCCATCTACCGCGGGCTGCTCCGGGCCCCTGCGCTGCGCTTAGACCCAACCCTCCTGACCCAGGGGGGGGGTGCGGGGGGGGGGGTTCGTCTCTCCTGGATGCCGCTGCCGGGGGCAGAGGGGTACGAGGTGGCGATCCGTTCGGAAAAGGGCGTATCTTCCAAGAAGATCCCTGGAAAGGCGACAGAGCTCTCGTTGGATGGGCTGGAGGGAGGCGACTATGAGATCCGCCTCCGGGGCATCGATGCCGAGGATTTGGAAAGCCCCTGGTCGTCCCCTCAGAAGCTCTCCGTGGTTGGGGTGGATCTGCCGCCCGGCTCCTTTGCTCAGGGGAATATGATTCAACTTCCTGAGAAAGGTCGTTTGAAGGTCCGCGCTTCCGGGGAGATCGAAGCGAGCTACGACCGGCTAACGACCTTTGTGCCTGTTCCAGGGGAAGTGGGGCTGGATCAGGGGAAGGCGCGAGTGCTTCGACTACGGCGTCGGGGAGAGAGCCGGGAGGTGCAGCTCCAGATCCTCCCTCGGAGCTACCGCGCGCAGGTCCGTCTGGTGCCACCCAATGCGCGCTGGCCCCAGGATTCTATAGAGATTGAGGTCGAATTGGTTACAGGCAACGGCATGTCCGCCCCATCGGATATTGAACTGATCCCCAGGGTAACCTTGGACCAAGAGGTACTGCTGCTTCCGTTCCAACGGGAAGGAAGCAAACTTCGAGCGACGGTGGCACCCCGGGGGGACAGAAAGCCTCATGTGCTTCGTGTTGAGGTTTCTGATCAATTTGGCTTCTTTCTGGGGCGTAACTTTCTGGAGGTCGCCGCAGATGCCGCCCACTTAGCGCCTTGCTTGAAGGCGGAGAGGGGGGAGGGTACGATGATTAACATGTCGTTGAACAGCCGCGACCCGGGGGGTTTGGGTAAGTACAGGGTGATCGCCGAGCTTGGGCACGGCGGGATGGCAGACGTGTACCTGGCGGTGGTGAAAGGGCCCGTGGGGTTCAACAAGCTGATAGTCATCAAGCAGCTTCGTCCCCACCTGGCAGAAGTGCCCGATTTCCTCGATATGTTCCTGGATGAGGCAAGGCTAGCAGCTCGGCTCAATCACCCCAATGTGGTCCAGACCAACGAGATCCTTGAGGAGGGGAACCGGTATGCCATCGTGATGGAGTACCTCGATGGCCAGTCCTTCGATCGGATTCTTCGCCGCGGCCACAAGCAGGAGAGGCTCACTCGCGCCCACCAGCTCCGGGTGCTCTGTGAAGCTTTGGAAGGCCTCCATTACGCTCACGAACTGCAGGATTTTGATGGAACCCCGCTCCGGGTTGTCCACCGAGACGTGACCCCCCACAACATCTTCGTGACCTACGAAGGGCAGGTGAAGGTCGTCGATTTTGGCATTGCCAAGGCGGCCAATTGCTCTGCAGAAACCCGCACCGGTGTCCTCAAGGGGAAAGTGGCCTACATGGCGCCGGAGCAAGCCCGCGGCGAGGAGATTGATCGGCGCGCAGATATTTTCTCCGTCGGTCTGATGCTTTGGGAAGTCGCTACTGGGATGCGTCCTTGGAAAGGTCTCAACGATGTGCAGATTTTGGGGCGCCTCGCCACGGGTCAGATCCCAATGCCTAGCTCTGCGTTTCCCGAGGTCGACCCTGAGCTAGAACGTATCTGCATGAAGGCCCTAGCCCTGAACCCGGCAGCCCGTTATGCCACGGCCGCCGAGATGCGCGAGGAGCTGGAGCGGTACATCGAAGCAAAGAACCTCCGTGTTTCTTCTCGGGATCTGGGCTCAGTAGTCGCTGAGCTGTTCCAAGAGCGCCGCGCTGAGCTCCGTACTCTCATTGAGAACCAGCTCCGGCATGTGCGCTCTCTCCCCACGGGGGAGTATCAGGCGCTTCGCCCTGTGTCCCTCGCGGATCTGTCCCACACCAGCTCCCTGTCCGCGATGTCATCTTCGAAGCTTCCGGTGCTCCACCAGGAGGAGTCCGATGCTGCGCCCCGCTCCGAGCACACCCCCGCGGGGCCCACCACCCAGTCCCGGGTCATGATGGCCTCTCTTGCTCCCGAGGTTGCTCCCCTCCGAAGCCGAAAAGCGATCCTGGGCCTGGCCATCGGAAGTATGGCTGTTCTCGCCATCGTAGCTTTCCTCGCGCTTCGTCCTAGTGCCCCTGCCGCCGCGGAGGCCGCCACCTATGCCAGCTCCGCCCCTCTTTCGGGAGCACCTACCGCTATGCTCTGCGAACTCAAGATCTCTGCATCTCCCCCCGAGGCGCGCCTCTTCCTGGACGATGCATCTCTGCCTTCTAACCCATTCTCCTCTCGCTTCCCTCGAGATGGTGCATCTCACCGGCTCCGGGTCGAGGCTCCCGGTTATACAACCCGCCATGAGCTAATCTCCTTCGATAAGGCTGAGGTATCCCTGGATTTCTCCCTCACCCCAGAACCACGCATCCCGGCAGACTCTGCCGGAGTTCGCCAGGACTCCCGACCCTCCTCCCGACCTCCACCTCCGGTTGCCGCCAAGGGGACGGCTCCACGCGCCACCCAAGGAGACGACCCTGCCCTTCCAACACCCAAGACCAAGATGCCCAACAAACGTCAGCTCGATGGCGACGATCCCTGGGCCAAATGAGGAACTCCCATGTACCTCGCACCCCGAGCTACTCCAGCGCTCTCGCTCTGTGTTGGCCTTGCCATCCTTGCTCCTTCTCTCCCGGCCGTAGCCCAGCCCAGCGCCCCATCCAAAGAGGAAGCTCGCTCCCGCTACGAACGCGGCAAGCAGCTCTACGAAGAGGGGGCCTTCGATGCCGCTCTTATCGAGTTTCAGAGGGCTTACGACCTCGCCCCGAGCTACAAGATCCTCTTCAACATCGGCCAGGTGCATCGGCAGAGAAATGACTATGCCAGCGCGCTCCGTGTCTTTGAGCGATACCTCAAAGAAGGCGGGGCTGAGATCGACGTTAAGCGCAGGACGGAAGTAGAAAAAGAAATCGCCCAGCTCAAGGGCCGTGTCGCTACCCTGGAAATTACCACCAACGTCCCTGGCGCAGAGATCCTCGTGGATGACGAGTCGGTGGGCAAAACCCCCCTTCCGCAAGGAGTTCTGGTGAATTCGGGCAAGCGCAAGATCACCGCCTCTAAGGAAGGGCACGTCCCGGTTTCCAAGGTCATCAACGTGGCCGGTGCTGACACGATGAAGATCACCCTCGAGCTGGTCGAGTCTTCCGGGGGAGGTGCTTCCTCTCCTCCCACCATCCTGCCGACGACCACCCCCACCACCACCCCCACTTCTTCCGGGGCTTCCTCCCCTCCTGCGGGAACCTCCCAATCGCTCCCTCTCGAAAAGCCTTCGGTTCCTTGGCTAGCCTGGACAATCACTGGCGCCTTCGGTGTTGGTACCGCAGTCACCGGCATTCTCGCCCTCGGTGCCTCCAACGACCTCAAGAACAAACGCTCTCAGCCTGATGTCAACCGCAAAGAGCTAGACGACGGAAGCAGCCGCACCAAAAACCTCGCCCTTGTCTCAGACCTGCTTCTGGTGGGAACCGCAATTGCTGGAGGTGTTTCCATTTACCTTACTGTCAGTGAGCCCTCGAAGGAATCCTCCGCTCGCCTCAAGGGCCCTGTACGCCTAGGCGCGGGGCCTGGTGCTCTGACGCTTACCGGTAGCTTCTAGCCGTACCGTCGGCGCTATGATCGATCTGTCCTGGGAGGAGCACCATACCCTGCCAGACGGCACCGAGGTGCTGCTGCGCCTGCTGTGTCCTACCGATGCAGATGCACTCCGGGTCGGTTTTCAGAGGCTCTCGCCGGAGTCCCGTTACCGCCGCTTCCTCTCGGTGCTCCCAGCGCTCTCCGACGAGATGGTGCGCTACCTCACAGAAACCGATGGAGAGTGCCACGTCGCCATCGTTGCAGGCATCGTCTCACCCGACCTCAAGAGCGAGGAAGGGATCGCCGTCGCCCGCTATATTCGGCTCCCCGACGAGCCTGACGTAGCCGAGGCTGCCGTAACCGTCATCGACGATTTCCAGGGCAAGGGCCTAGGGAAGCTGCTGCTCACCACCCTCGTTCGTCTTGCTTCTGGAGAGGGGATTCGCATGTTCCGCGCCGAGGTGCTCCCCTCCAACACAGCAGTCCAAAAGCTCCTCGCTTCTGTAGGCGCCATCGAGCGGGAGCGCACCCAGGAGAGCGTTACCTACGATATCCCCATCCCTCAAGGCGAGGGTTCTCATGAGCATCGCTGGCAGGCTCTCTTCGACCTCCTCAAGCACGCTGCTGCCTCCCTCACCCTCGTCTTCCGTCACGAGTGGTCCAGCCGCCAGGGAAGCGAACAAGCCCCTCCCTAACCCTTCCGCCAGGCTCGCTACCGGTCTACACGGCAGCTGTGCACTGTCGCCTCGCCATTCTGGGGAACTTGGTCCTCCTTGCCTGTGAGCCCACCCCCCCCAACGTTGCCCCTCGCACGCCGCCTCCCCTGAGGCCACTTCTGGCTCCCTCTTCCGCGACCCCTGCACCGGCTCCTGCGGGCAAGCCGCAGAAGGTGGTCACGCTGGAGGATGCAGGGCTGGCATCGAGCGCGCTGGACCGGAGCGTCAATGCTTGCGATGATTTTTACCAGTTTGCTTGCGGTGGCTGGGTTGCAGAGACAGAACTCCCCGGGGACAAGGCTCGATGGAGCCGCAGCTTCAGCGAGATCGCTTAGCGCAATGAGCAGGAGTTGAGGAAGATCCTGGAAGATAGCAAGGGCGCTAAGGACAGCCTCCGAAAGAAAATCGGTAATTTCTACGCTGCATGCATGGATACAGAGGCGATCGATAAGGCTGGGCTGCGCCCCCTGGGTTCCCTGATGGAGCAGATCGAGAAAGTTGATACACCAAAGAAGCTAGCGCGTGTGTTGGGTAACCTCCACGCCGCACGGATATGGGCTCTTGTCGACATCTCTGACGACCAGGATTTCAAGGACGCCAACCAGGTCATTGCTACCATGGACCAGGATGGACTGGGGCTTCCGGATCGGGATAACTATCTGGATGAGGATGAGAAATCGAAGGGGCTGCGGCAAAAATACGCTGAGCACGTTGAGCGGATGATGACCCTAGCGGGGCTCGACAAGAAGCAGGCCAGGAGTTCCGTCAAGGAGATCCTCGAAATCGAAACCACGCTAGCGAAGGCCTCCAAAACCCGTGTCGAGCGCCGCGACCCCAGAGGTCTCTACAACCGGGTCAACCGCGATGGACTGGCGAAACTAGCGCTGACCATCCCCTGGGATGACCACTTCAAGGCTCTTGGCGCCCCAGATCTGCGGGAGATCAACGTTACTGCTCCGAAATTCTTCGAGGCTGTCGACGGGCTGTTCCGCAAGCTCAAGCCGCCTAAGTGGCAGCTCTACCTGCGCTGGCACCTAATTCGGAGCATGGCACCTCAGTTGGGCCAGAAGTTTGCGGACGAGTCCTTCGCCATGGAAAAGGCCATCACTGGTCAGGCCCAGCAGCACGACCGGTGGAAGCGCTGTGTGGAATCCACCGACCAGGCCCTCGGCGAGCTACTCGCCCAGCCTTTCGTTGAGGCAAAGTTCAGCGCGGAGAGCAAGAAGGCGGTGGAACAGATGGTATTCGCTATTCGTGACGCTTTCGGCAAGCGCCTCGACCAGCTCGACTGGATGGATGAAACCACCCGGGCCCGTGCCCACGAGAAGCTCAAGCAGATGGAGTACCTCATTGGCTATCCGGCAAAGTGGGGCACCTACGATTTCGCTGTCGATCCAAAGAATCACCCCAAAAACACCATCGAGGGATGGATCTTCGAACAGCGTCGCAGGTTGGCTAAGGTGGGCAAGCCTCTCGACTGAGGGGAGTGGCAGATGACTCCTCCTACGGTGAACGCCTACTACGACCCGCTGAAGAACCACATGGTCTTCCCTGCGGGCATCCTCCAAGCGCCTTTCTACAGCTCCTCCGCCAGCATTGCCGTCAACCTGGGAGGTATGGGGATGGTGGTGGGCCACGAGCTGACCCACGGCTTCGATGACGAAGGCTCCCAGTTTGCCGGCAACGGGAATCTGGAGAATCGGTGGTCCCCTGAGGTCTGCGAGCGCTTCGAGAAGAAAGGTACCTATGTTGTCAATCAGTACAGCAGCTATGAGGTGCTGCCCGGAGTCAAGCTCAACGGCAAGCTCACCCTGGGGGAGAACATCGCCGACTTGGGCGGTACCAAGCTCGCCTTCGCTGCTTACCGGGCACTACGCCAAGATGCCCCTGAGGAGATCATCGCTGACGAGTTTACCGAGGATCAGCAGTTCTTCCTTGCGGTGGGCCAGCTCTGGTGCAGCAAATCCCGAGAAGAGTACGCCCACCACGCGGCCAAGGTCGACCTCCATTCTCCTCCCAATTTCCGGGTCATCGGCTCCCTAGCTAACCTCCCCGGGTTCGCCCGGGCCTTCTCCTGCGGGCCCGGAAAGGCCATGACGTCGGCGAACACCTGTGAGGTGCGGTGATGTCCAAGCCCTTCCATGTTGGTATTGTGGTCGGCGACTTTCATCGAAAGCTAGCGGAGGTCATGGTCGCTTCCGCTCAAGCTGAGGCCGTCCGCCTGGGCGTGGACGTGCCGTTGGTCGTCCAGGTTCCCGGTAGCTACGAGGTGCCCCTTGTCGCCGACGCCCTGCTTGCGCGTGAGAGCATCGATGCCTTGGTCGTCCTCGGCTACATCGAACGTGGTGAAACCCTCCACGGTGAGGTCATGGGCCACGTTGTGCATCAGACACTAATCCATCTCCAGCTCCAGCACAAAAAGCCCATCGGCCTTGGCATCATCGGCCCAGGTGCTACTCTCGAACAGGCCCAGGTTCGCATGGAGTCCTATGCCGCTGCTGCGCTCCGAGCCGCTGTCCGCAGCCTCGAAGTCCTCGCGTCGGTTGGAGCTCGCTGAACGCTTTGGAGAGAGTCGCAGGCGATGTCCTCGATTAGAGCAGTGGGAGTCATTACCGTGCAAGCCCCCATCGCACTCGCAGCCGCTCCTGGAGCCGAGCAAAGAGCAGGTGCTCCGTGGTCAGCCCCAACAGGATGATTACTAGCATCACCGCCACTACCTGGGCCATGTCGCCAAGCTCCCGACCTACTGCGAGGAGTTGGCCCAGACCGCCGGTAACGAACAGGAGCTCACCAGCCATCAGCGAGCGCCAAGCGAAGGCCCATGCCAGCCGCAACCCGGTGAGGATCTCTGGAAAGGCAGCAGGCAGGATAACGCGGCGGTAGAGGATGAGGCCGTTGGCGCCCATCGTACGGGCGGCTCGGACGAAGAGGGGAGGGATGTTCCGGCAGCCCGCATCGATGGAGATGGCGATGCTCAGCGACGAGCCCAACACGATAACGAAGAGGATGGCAGCGTCCGACAGGCCAAACCAGAGCAGCCCCAGGGGCACCCAGCAAACGCTAGGCAGTGCTTGAAGTCCAGTGATGATCGGGCCGGTGGCTTCCCGGAAACGCTGACTCGCGGCCATGAATACCCCCAGCACCCCACCGGAGAGTAGCGACAGCAGGTAGCCCAGCAGCAGCCGCTTGAAACTGAGACCTATTCCAGTCACGAGCGACCCATCCCGGAGCCGTTGAAGCAAGGTACCGAGAACCAGCCCGGGCCCTGGGAAGACTTCCGGATCGACGAAGTTAGAGGCCGCCGCCCAGGCCAACACGATGGCCAGAAGCCCCATCAGGGGGGCCCATCTCCCATGCATCGTCCGCCTCCTCGCGCTGGATCCGAGCGATCTCTTCCCGGAGTTCGTTCATCACCACGGCCGACAGCAGAGCGACGTTCCGCTCGGCATCGGAGCGTGGCCGCGGCAGGTCGACCTCGATCACCTTGCGGACTCGCCCCGGGCGCGTCGCCATCACCACGATCCGATCCCCCAACCGCACCGCCTCCCGGACATTGTGGGTTACGAAGAGGATGGTCTTGCCGGTGGACAACCACACGTTCTCCAACTCACTGTAGAGGACGTCTCGAGTCTGAGCATCCAGGGCGGCGAAGGGCTCATCCATCAGCAGAGTTCCAGGCTCGCTCACCAGCGATCGGGCTAGGGCCCCACGCTGTTTCATTCCGCCGGAGAGG
>JANWXX010000190.1 GCA_025057345.1 Polyangiaceae bacterium
GGGGGGCCACAGCCGGAGCCTCCGTCGGCGGCAATGGAGGCTCCGCACAGGGAGAGCAGGGCGGTGGTGGGGGGCAGGGTGGTAGCGGGGGTGAGGCAGGCCAGGGTGGTGCCGGGGCTGGCGGAGGCACGGGGGCTGGCGGAGGGGCGGGGAGCGCCGGGGCGGGGGGGGGAGGTCAGGGCGGCACGGCAGGCTCTGGCGGGGGCTGCGGGGCCTGCGATCAACCAGGACAAGTGTGTCTTGGCGGTCAGTGCCTTGAAGACTGTCGAAGGGCTGGGGCGGTGCCTTGCGGCGAGGGTACGGTCTGCGATGTGGGCAGCGAGCACGAGGGGAAGTGCGTCGCTCCGGGAGAGGGCTGTGTCATCAGCAATCCGACGAAGGTCTGCGGGGCAGGCACCTGCGGTCCCGGTACGGACTGCGGCCCGTCGGGCACCTGCACGCTCCAGCCGCCCTGCACCAAGCTGGTCTGCGTGGGGGGAACCTGCTGGGGCGAAGCGTGCTCCTGCACAAGGCCTGCACCGACCTGTGCCCCGGCGCCGCTAGGGGCCCCCGGGGAGGTTGGAACGCTGAACGATCCAGCCTTTGTCCGCCAGGGAATCCACACAGGGGAAGGTGCCTTCGATCTCGATTTCGATCCGGATTGCAACGCATGGGCCGTGACGATGATTTCGGGCCCAGACTACCTGCGGAAGGTGGACCCGTCGGGCAAAGTCACTTCGATCACGGGGGTGACCAATCTAAACATGGGCGAGGTAGCGGTGCTGACCGGCAAGGAGGGGGTCTTCGGTGGTGGCTCCGGGGACGTGGCGTTGACCTACATCTGCTGCGCCACCTGCGGGTGCATCCTCAGCGGCTCCAATGGCAATCCTCAGGGGGCGGCGATCTTCGACGAGAACAGCGGGACGCTGCCGATGAAGATCCCGACGGAGAAGTACAGCAGCGGCAAGGGGCCCTTCGGCAACACCGGCCTGGATACCGGGCCCTACGGGTTGAGCTGGGGGCTGGACCGGGTGCTCTATCTGGGAAATGTCCAGGAAAATGGAGACTTTGTAGCCCTAGATGTCCTGGAAGGTACCACGAAGCAACTCGTGCTCTTTCCCCACCGGGTGAATGCCGCGGCTCCCTTTGACCGAGATCGGATGGTGGTTGCCCTGGAGGGGGGACAGGTGTTTCTGGTGCCGATCCTTGGGATCGCAGCCGCGCCGGTGGAACTTCTCAAGCTCCCTGCGGATGTGACCAGCATCCTCCGAGACCCTTGGAGCGGGCGCCTGTACGCCGAACTCTCGAATCTGGACATCGTCTCCTTCAAGCCTGACGGCTCGGATCTCTCCACCTTTGCTAAGGCCCCTGCCAAGGGACGTATTGCCCTCGCCCCGGATGGCTACCTCTACCACCTCACGGTCTACCCGACCCCCACCGAGGTGATTCGATTTCCCCTCCCCACAAGCCTCTGATGGTGCCGTGCAGATGTCCTCGGGGGGACGAATGCAAGCCGTAGCTCCCAGGTTGTTCAGCGATAGGGACTGCTGTCGAGGCCTGTGGAGGTAGGGAGGGCAACAGGGGGGGGAGGCTTGTTCTTGCCCTTGCTTTTCGCTGGCATTGTGCCGAAGGGTGTACTGGAGGGGGCGACGGGAGGGGCAGGGATTTCGGATGTGGTGGGTTGGGGAGAAGGTGCTGGAGGGGAGGCGGATGCCTCTGGTGCCATCGTCGCGGAGGGCGGCGGGGGACTGACTGCGGCAGGAGCTGAGGCGGGTGCCGCTGGGTTGGTATGGGTGAGGGCCCAACCAAGGCCAAGCCCCACCAGCAAAAGCCCTGGAACCAAGAGGAACAACCTGCGGTGAGGTTGGGCAGAAGCTGGGGCAGAGAGGTCTGTGGAGGGCAGCGCAGGGGGAGGGAGGGCGGAAGCGGGGGCTGTCAGCAGGGGAGAAAGGCTGGACCCGGTGGAAAGGGAGCGAACCGGGACGGGGGGGGGAAGTGGGCGGGGAGGTGGGGGGCCTGGGGGCTGTGCGGGCAGCGGGAGCCGGCTGCTGGTGGGGGTGAGTATCTGGGCGGCAACTGCAGGGGGCAGAGACGTCCAGGTGCCGGTGGAGCCCACCTGGCCCTGAGAGCCTGCCAGCCACCGGGTGATCGCTTCTTTGCGGTCCGCGATCCGCTGGCCCACAAGGGAATCTACAACAGCAGCGACTTCCCTGGGCTGGGGCAGGGGCATGACCCCGCGGGTCGCAGCCTCGATGGCCTCGGCCATCTCCAGCGCGGTGGCGAAGCGTCGGGACGGATCTCGATCGAGGGCGCGGGCGACCAGCTCGGCCAGCCCCTTAGGGATGTTTGGGGCTAGGGTAAGAAGATCTGGCACCGGTTCGTGCAGCACACGATGCATGGTGGCTACCTCGCTCGGGCCCAGGAACAGATGCCGGTTGGCAAGCACTTCCCAGAGGACGACACCCATGGCGAAGACGTCGGCGCGGCGGTCGATCTCCTGGCCCCGAATCTGTTCCGGCGCCATGTAGGCCATCTTCCCCTTGACCTCGCCGCTCCGGGTGGAGGACAGCCGCGTCGCCGCCCTCGCCACCCCGAAGTCCGTGATCCTGGCCGTACCGTCGACGCCCACCAAGATGTTCTGTGGACTGACGTCCCGGTGCACCACGTTCAGCGGCTTTCCCGTCTCGTCGGTCAGCTCGTGGGCTGCATGAAGTCCAAGGAGCGCATCGTGGACGATCCGGATCGCCACCGCCACCGGTAGCTTGCCTCCAGGTCGGGTGTCCGTGGCCACATTCCGGAGGTTCCAGAGCGTATCCCCCTCGATGTACTCCATCACGAGGTAGTATCCAGAGGGGCTCTCTCCGACCTCCAGGATGGGAACTACGTTGGGGTGGTGGATGCTCGCCGCCAGCCGGGCCTCATCCAGGAACATCTCGACGAAATCCACCTCGTGGGCGAGATGGGGGTGCAACTGCTTGATGGCTACAAACCGCTGGAAGCCGCCGGCTCCTCCGATCCGTGCCAGGTAGATGGTGGCCATGCCCCCTGCGGCCAGCTCGGCGATCAGCTCGTAGCGGTCGAGGCGGGGGCGTCCCTGGGAAGCGTCGAGGAGCTTGAAGGGCTTGGCCATCAGAAGGCCCCCTGCGCACCGAGCATCCAGCCGTCGCCCACGGCGAACGCCGGGCTCACCCGGGTTCCCGTGGTGGTCTTGCCCCCCCCTGACCATTCGGTGAAGTAGGCCACCACCCCCGTCGCCACCAAGGCCCCTGCGGACACAGCGAGCAGTACGTTGGTGCGGGTCTGCTTGCGCAGGGCATCCTGGTACGTGGGGCAGCTCTCGTCCTTGCCAGCGCAGTCGCGGCGCACCTTGTCACGCCCTGGGTCGGAGCGCATGTCGAGGGCGCTCCAGAGGGTGATTCCCCCGAGGAGCACGGTCACCCCGGCGGCGGTGTAGAAGACGGGTCGGGCGAGGGGCTTATGCGGAGGAGGGGGTGGCGGGGCCTTGGGCTCTGCCGACGAGGAGGCTGCGGGGGGTGGTGGTGGAGGAGGGGGCGAGGCCGGGAGCGGTGGAGCCTGGAAGGAAAGGGAACTCTCCTTGCCTGCGTCTCCCTCGATTTCCTTGTCCCGATGTCGATCCTTGGACCAACCCGCCGAGAGCAGGTGTTTGCCGGGGTTGAGATAAACTACAAAGGAGGTTCCCTCGGGGAGTGGGGAAAGCTTACCGTCCACGAGCAGCGTGCAGGCGGGGTCGCAGTGGATGACCACTCGATGGAGCTTTTTCTCGGTTGCAGTGAGGATCTGCCTGGCAAACTTGGCTGTGTTCTTGTCATCGGGGTAGCGGGCGAGGGCCGCAGCGGCAAGGGTAGCCGCTCGGGCAAATTGCTTGGCGTCGTTGCGAGCCCGGATCGCATTGCGAATCGCCTCCGGGGCAGGTGCATCCCGGTCGGCGTTCTCGAAGTGCGTCGCCGCCGTTTCATAGTCCCGGGCCAGGTAGGCACGACGGCCTGCATCGAACTCCTCGGCCGCGGCCTTTACCCGCTCCGCAGAGGGAGCTTCCGCACGTGCAGCGCTCGCCACAAGGAGCGCCACCATCAACGCTCGCTGCAGGATCCCACCAGAGAGCATGTAGCGAGAGTGTCCACCTAGGGCGAGGGTAGGTCAACCTACTGGTAACGGCAGTGGATGGGGTAGGGCTTGGAGACGGCTCTTGGGGAGCGTATGTTGAGAGGGTGGCTCGATGGCTCTGGCTTGTAGGGCTGGCTCTGGTAGCCGCCTGCACGTACTACGACAGCTCACTGCTTGCTCCGATGAACCCAGGGGAACCTGTGGGAGAGGGGGGAGAAGGAGGCAAGGGGGAGGGCGGCGCAAGCGGTGATACGGGGGGGTTCTCGGGGGGAGAGGGAGGAGGCTCACCGGGGGGCGAGGGGGGAGGCGGTGAAGTTAGCGGTGCGGCAGGGGCTAGCGGGGGGACAGGTGGAGTGCCCTACGGAACCCAGACCCAGATCGTCAACTGCGCGGCCAAACCCATCGGCCCGCCCAAAGACAAGCCGGTGAAGACCGAGGGTGTTTCCTTCGTACTGGCTATTCGAGAGGTGGACTTCGGAGAAACCAAGATCAGTGGGGAATTTCCCTACAAGGGGTATGGTTTCGATCTCGATGGTGCTTGCTCCTGTCCTGACGACTTCACCTGCAAGGGGCTCGACTCGGACACCTCGCGCTACTGCGACGGCCCCGCGGGGAGGGACAATGCCGGAGGTGCTCTGGTGGCTAGCTTCTCCACTCTGGTTCCTGATTGTGGTTCCCAATCCTTCAACAAAGCCTTCTCGAATGGGAAATCGACCCTTTTGATCCAGATAGACAAGTACAACGGGGAACCCGACGACGATCAAGTGGAGGTATCCTGGCTCCTTGGGGAGAATTTGGACAATATAGGCAAACCGCTGTGGAATGGAGAAGATACCTGGCCGGTACAAACGGCATCGTACGTGGAGGACGGTGCCCCGCCGCTGCGTCCCAAATCCACGGACAAGAACGCCTACGTACGGGGCTTCGTGCTGGTAGCTACCCTTCCCAATGGCTCGTTGGAATCCCAAGGGTTCTCCGTGAATCTTACGGCACCTATCATGACAGCGACGCTGATCCCGCCCAGAGAAAACCAGCCTTTCTGGCAAGTGGAAGATGCCACAATGGCAGCTCGCTGGCGGGTTCAGGATCTGTTGGGCCAGCTGCGCCGGGTGAATGACCCGCTTTCCCAAAAGCCCCTATGCACGAACAACCCGTTTTACCCGAATATCAAAGCAGAGATCTGCAAATTTGCAGATATCTCATCTGGAGTGCAGGCGCAGCCCAACATCCCTTGTGATGCCATCTCGGTTGCTCTCAAATTCAAGGCAACCCAGTGCAAATTGGGGAAGCTCATTGAAGTCACACCATCCGATGGGCTCTGCTCACCGGAGACCGATCCGGGGAAAGACTCTTGTGGACCATAAGGAGGCGGCTCAACCCCGTGGGGCGGTTTCCTGACGTTTCTTCTTCCGGGGAGGCTCTCCCTGATCGCGGCCAAGGGGGCGGGTGAGCAGGAGCCGCTTGCTGGCGCGACCCGTAGCGTCCGCCTCCTTGACGCGCTTGTAGGTCAGCTCAAGGAAGCGCTGCTGGCTGCGAATGGCCGGTTCTCCCGGTTCGACTCGGCTGTAGCGCCCGTCGGGGTTCAGGGTCCAAGCCTTCACGTTGTCGGCGATCATGGTCCCGAGGATCTCCTGAGTGATCCTCTTGCGTAGCTCCGGATCCAGCACCGGGACAAGGAGCTCGACCCGGCGGTGGAAGTTCCTAGGCATCCAGTCAGCAGACGAGATATACACCTCGTCCTCCCCTCCGTTCGTAAACCAAAAGGAGCGAGTATGTTCCAGGAACCGGTCCACCACTGCAAGCACCCGGATTCGGTCGCTGATCGCAGGGATCCCCGGGCGTAGACAGCAAATCCCTCGGATCAAGAGCGTAATCTCCACGCCGGCTCGAGCGGCTGCGTACAGAGCCACGATCACGTCGTGGTCCACCAGTGCGTTCAGCTTGGCGACGATCTTTGCTGGCCGACCGGCCCTTGCATGCTCCGCCTCTCGGGCGATCAACCCCAAGATCGCCTCGTGGAGCCCCAGCGGCGCCACCGTCAACGTATTCCAGCGAGGTGGCGCGCTGTAGCTTGTCAGCAGATTGAAGAATGCAGTCACATCCTCGCCTATCTCCTCTCGCGCAGTCATCAGCGAGAGGTCTGCGTAGAGGCGAGCGGTCACCATGTTGTAGTTCCCCGTTGCCAAGTGACAGTATCTCCGCAGCCTGTCCTTCTCCCTTCGTACGATCAACATCGCTTTGGCATGGGTCTTCAGCCCCTGGAGCCCGTAGACTACATGGACCCCTGAGTTCTCCAGGGTGCTTGCCCACCGAATGTTTGACTCCTCGTCGAAGCGCGCTTTGAGCTCGACGACGGCGGTCACCTGCTTGCCGTTTTCGGCAGCCCGGGCCAATGCTCGCACGATGGGTGAGTCGCCTCCGGCACGATAGAGGGTCTGCTTGATCGCCAGCACGTTCGGATCATCCGCTGCTCGGGACACCAGCTCGACCACGGGTTCGAAGCTCTCGTAGGGGTGGTGGAGCAGCACGTCTCGCTCTCGGATCACAGCGAACAGGTCGTCCGCGTCTCGAAGAGGGGGGACTACGTGGGGAACCACGGCTTCGTCCCGCAGGTCGCGGCGCTCCTCCCGGGATACCATTGCGGAGAGATCCGCGAGGTGCAGGGGTCCTGGCACCCGGTAGACGTCCTCCCGCTCGTTGAGCCGCAGCGCTCGGCACAGCTTGGAGAGAGACCCAGGCGTGGTCGCCCCGGAGATTTCCACCCGTACGGCGTTCCCACGGTCCCGCTTCCTAAGCTCCTGCTGGATCGTCAAGAGCAGATCTTCCGCCTCGTCCTCGTCAATTTCCAAATCCCAGTTCCGGGTGACCCGGAACGAGTAGACCCCCTTCAGCTTGTATCCCGGAAAGAGCTGGCCAATGTGCCGAGCAATCACGTCCTCCAACAGCACGAAAGCGGCCCTAGCTCCCGGGTGTTGTACGGCCATCAAACGGCTTAGCACGACCGGTACTTGTACCACTCCGAAATTCGGATTCGCCTCGTTGGTTTCCCGGGAGAAGAGCACGCCTAGGTTGATCGACTTGTTCTTCAAGTGGGGGAACGGATGGTTCGGATCGATCATAATCGGTGTCAGTACCGGGAAGATGTCCTTCCAAAATCGTCGATCGATATCTTCTTGAGTTTCCGGTGTCAGCTCGTCGGGACGGAGCAGTAGCAACCCTTCCCGCTCCAATGCCGGCCTCAGATCGTTGTTCCAGAGCCGGTAGCTCGCCTCTACCAACTCGTGAGCCCGCTGGCTGATGGCTGCCAGTTGCTCCGCTGGTGTGGCCCCATCTGGCGGAAGCTCCACCACCTGGTTGAGCGTCTGCTGTTTGAGCCCAGCTACCCGCACCATGAAGAACTCATCCAAGTTGCTGGCGACAATCCCTAGGAACTTCAGCCGCTCAAACAATGGCGTGGTGATACTCTCCGCTTCGGCGAGTACTCGTGCGTTGAATTCAAGCCAGGAGAGCTCGCGGTTGATGTAGAGGATTGGGGAATCCAGGGGTGGTTCCTGGCGTCCATCGCTGGAACGCGGGGCAGGTTCCATGTGCACGGCGGGCGGGTTCGGCGTCAGCATGCGAACTGGACAATACCCCAGACCCCCTCTCCCTTCCTACTTCCGCCGTTCAGGTTGTACCTTTTGCTTGCTGGGGCCCGGAGGGTCCACCACCACCGGCCTTGGTGCTCGGTCCTCCGCCTTCACCTCCGGCACCGCTACCCCGTTCTCTGGGCGGTATGCTGGATAGCCTCGGGCGTCCGCACAGCATCGGAATGATACGAAGTAGTAGGTAAACTCCGGAGAGTGGCTTGTCGTCATAGGCCTGCATGCATTGCGCACATGGCCCCAGGCCCCTCCCTTGAGCGCCGCCCACTTCCCCTTGTCACTGGCCTTTGGTGAGTCATCCCTGGTCACCCACTCATCAAAATTGCCAGTCATGTCCCAGACTCCATAGCCGCTAACACATCGTGGCATGGCACCGCTTGCCACGCTTTGATCCAGCCGCGAGAGCTCCTTGGAGGCCACCTCTGGCCTCGACGAGTACATCTGGCTCAAGTGGGGGGTGATGTAGAGGTTGTCGATGTTGCAGGCGGTCTGATCTCTCGCCCATCCGTAGGGGAATGGCAGGCGGTCGGGCCCTTCGCAGGCCATCGTCCACTCGCTTGCATAGCACAGCCGCTTTCCCTTCGACCGACACGTTGCTTCCGCGTCCCACCAGGAAACCATCCAGACTGGGTGCTCCCCTCGCTGGTTCGGGTACTCGTACTCGTCGATGCAGAACGCTCGTTGCTCCTCCGGTGCTACACATCGCGTTTCCTGGGCGAACTCGTGACAGATCTCCAGCCGGTTCGGCTTGTTCATCTCCTTATGCAGGCAGCGCCGCTCCACTCGAGGGCAGTAGCTGCCCTCCACGAAGCGCATCCCCTCGGCGCAGGGCCCTGTGGGCTCCTCAGGCGCCTTGCTCGTCGCTGCGCTTGCTGTCGGGATCACCGCGGGCGGCGGTGGGGTGCTTGCGGGCGATGGGGGCTCGGGCAGCGTGATGTCGTCCGTCGTCTTCGCGGGAGCAGAGGGGAGTGTGGTCAGGGGAGGCGTCCCGCAGGAGAGCAGGAGGGCCACCAGGGCCGCTCCCTTCCTCCCCGGCAGGGTGCTCAGAGCGGGCCGTCGACAGGGGGGCATGGAGGTAAGACGATCTCCTGGAAGGAGGTCATACAAGGCGGGCCGTCGACAAAGGAGTAATGGGCGAGCCTTTGTAGAGCGACGGCGATCAC
>JANWXX010000191.1:0-8571 GCA_025057345.1 Polyangiaceae bacterium
CGGGCGACCATCGAGGGCGAGGTGGCGATCGTTGACTACCTCTCAGGAGAGCTTGCGCTCAAATACGTCTTCGGTGATCCTCGTGCCTCCAAGGATCCGCTCTACACATCCACTGGCTATGAGCTCTCTGGGCGCCTGGGTTTCTGGCCCGGCGGGGTTCCTCTCAAAGGGTTCTTTCTCAAGGGAACAGCCGATTATTCTTACTACAACTACAAGAGCGACGTCGGCTCCACGTCCTTTGGCGAACCAGCGCTCGGAATGCTGATTGGCAGTCAAACAATCTTCGGTCGCTACAGCGGCTTCACCTTTAGCGGAGGCATTGGTGCTCGCTACGTGTTCGCTCAGCAACGAGCAATCCAGATTCCTGGCCCCGACGCCAAGTCCAATCAAGTCTTCGTCTGTGGAAAGACCGAGAGCACCAAGGCCATCGCCTGCATCGACCATCGGGGCCCCGAGCTGATTGGCCAGCTTGCCATCGGCTGGACCTTCTTACTCCCCTCCTGTCAGAAATCCCTTCTCGCCGGCTCCCCTTGTGTATGGCAGATCTCGTCCCTCTCCCTCGCTGGATTGATCAGCTCGCTCGCTTCTCTTTGATCCGGGTCCGCACAGAGGTCAACGTGGTCCGCGACTTGTCGCTCCGGGAGCCTGCCTGCTCCCAGATCCGCAGTCAGCTCGGTGCCCTCTTTCGCGAGCAGCGCTGCCTCACCGGCGCACCTACCTGCACCGGATGCTCCAGCAAGCCTCGCTGCGATTTCGCCCGGGTCTTCGACGCCGCGGAGAGCCCCCGCCAGACCCATGCGTTCTGGCTTCAAGGCATTCCTACCCACACCTCCCTCCGGGCCCGCACCCACGGTGAGCCGACCCTGTGGCTGCTGGACAAGGAGGCTTCCTCGGCGTCTTTCCTGGGCGAAGCATTGCGCCGGGCCTTGCTTCAGCTCGGGCGTCCTCCTAGGTCCTCTCGCTGGGAGCCTGCACTTCGGGTGCGTCCTGTCCAGATCGAGCCTCTCCCGCTTCCCTGCGGCGCACCAGCGCAGCGTTGGACGATCGTCGCCAGAACCCCGATGGATCTTCGCACCGATGATCCGGAGCGTCACCGCCTCGCTTGCCCGGAGGCTCCTGAGTTCTCGATGTTGGTGGAGGCTGCCATCCGTCGCCTTTACCGCCTAGCCCAGGAGGCCTTCCCCAGCAAGGATTTCCCCCACCCCCAGCCCCCGGACCTCACCTCCGTCCATCGCCTCCACGGAGGCTTCGATTCGTTTCGCAACCACCGCTTCAGCCAGCGCCAAGGCCAGGCGATACCGCTCTCCGGGTGGGTGGGCGAGCTCAGCATCGAGGGCGATGCCCTCCTCGACCTCTCTCCCCTCCTCCACCTGCTCCCCACTCTCAGCGTCGGTAAAAAGACCACCATGGGCTTCGGGTGGGTTGATGCACGGCCATCGTGCACAAGGGGAGTCTTGCGAGACGCACCACCCAGAAAATCTTGTCAGATCCACCTCTCAAGCTGGTTCTAATGGAAGGAACCTGAACCCCTCGCCCCGAGTGAGTCTCATGTAACCTACCTTTCGCAACCCAACACCAAGCAAGCAAACGTGGACCGCCTTTCTATGCCTGAGAAGTATCTCGGACATGAACCTGGCGGCCTTGGACTGAAACAATCTGCCAACTGCCAACCAGGAGAAACTTCATGTTCTACCCTTCCAACAAGCCATCTATGGTCGAGCTTCTTGTGCAAGCACGCTCGGGCAACTCTCGACCTTTTGACCTTGAGCTGAGTCGTTGGATACGAGCAATCGTTTCCAAGTACCTCTCCACCTGGAGAATCATGGCTGCCGAAGTGGATGATATTGCTCAAGATGTCCATTGCAAAATTAGGTATTTTCTGATGGAATTGCCCCAACTTGCAGAACCTCAAATATGGTCTTCCATCTACCAAACCTGCAAGCGTGAGGTGCGAAAATTTGTATGTAAATACCGGAGATTCATCTTGCTTGATCCGAAATATTTCCACGGTCAGGAAGATTGTTTTGCCAAGATCCCTGCTTGCGGGGGCAGGATAGAAGCGGGCAGCATACTAAAGAAGCTGTCCCAGGAGATGGACCATCATGAATTCGGTCTTCTTGTGAAGAATGCGGAGGGATTCAGCACTGAAGAAATCCTTCTCATGGAAGAATGCACCTTGCGCTCCAAGGGAACCCCCACGCAACGCAAGAATGCCATGGATGCTCGGATTAGCCGGGCCCGTAAAAAGGCCCAGATTCTCGTTCGTCGATGGGAAGGCTCACTGTCTGCTTGACATGAGTTTCAGCAAACTGGTACCTATGAAGCGGCCCTGTACAGGGATTGAGATCAACCCACCACATTTTCCTTCTTGGTCTTGGGTTGCGAAGTTCCAAGGGAAATTGGGGGGTAGCCTCCGGGAGCAATCCTGGAGATTTTTCGGTACTCGTCAGATCCTGTCGCTCGTAAGCCTCTCAGGGGGAAACCATGCAGATCCTTGTCGTCCACATCGGTCCTGTACAGGAATTCATCGAGAGCGCGCGGAAATGTCGCGATCTCTGGTTCGGCTCCTGGCTCCTCAGCGAGCTCGCTCGGGCCGCCGCCGGGGCCATCGTTAAGATCGAGGGCTCTCCAGAGGAGCAGGTCCTCGTCTTCCCAGGGGCCAAGCTCAGCGAAACCGGGCGGGCCGTCGCCAACAAGATCGTCGCCAGGATCCACAAAGATCCCGGCGAAGTGGTAAGGGCTGCGGAAACCGCCATGCGGGAGCGCCTCCGGCAAATCCGCGATGCAGCCTTCCGGCTCGTCGGGCGCAAGGATCCGAGACGCTCCGAGTTCTTCCACGAGGAGATCGCGAAACGACAGGTCGATGGCCTGATCGAATTCCTCTGGGCTTCGGCTCCACAAGGCGAGAAGGGTTACATCCCGGCTCTTCGGGAGGCGGAACGGGTCCTCTCCGCCGTCAAGAACGCCAAGCAGTGGGAACAACCTACGTGGGCCAAGGACGGCGTCCCCAAGTCCAGCCTCGACGGCATTCGAGAGTCCGTGCTCGACGAACGTCTCTTCCCCAACCCGAAGAACGGTGTCCCCTCCCGGAACCTCTCCGAGGAACGCCTCCGATGGACGTACGGCGTCCATCGTGCCGAGCGCCTCTGCGGCGTTGGCCTCCTCAAGCGCTTCGGCTCCACAGACCAGCGCGATGACGAGAAACCTCAGCGAATTTTCAGCACCTCCCACGTCGCCTCGGGTCCCTTCCGGGCTGGGATGAACCAGAACAGAGCTCAACTCCAGTCAGCGTGGGAAACTTTCCTTTCGGAACTTTGCCAAATAGATTCCGACCTCCTTGCGGAGCTAGAGGAGGTTCCAAGGCGTGACCCGATGACAGGCTATATCGACGGGTCCATCTTCTACGAGGGGCGCCTCATCGAAACCCTGGAAGAACTTGGATTCGATGAGCGGAACGGAGACCAAGAGCACTTCGAGCAAGCTCGCAAAGTACTTCGTTGCTTCTTGAAGAAAGCTCACCAATGTGGACTCCGCGAACCAATTCCCTACTACGCTCTCCTGCTGGCCGATGGCGACCGCATGGGCAAGGTTATCAGCGAAACCAGGGCGTTCGAGGAGCACCGTAGGCTCTCCGATGCTCTTGAAAGCTTCGCCAGTTCCACAAGGGGCATCGTCACGAAGCACGACGGGGCGCTCGTCTACGCCGGTGGAGACGACGTGCTCGCGTTGCTCCCGCTCCATACCCTCCTCGCATGTGCCGCCGAACTTGCGGCAACGTTCAAGGAGAAGATGTCGGAATGGACCGTCGAGGAAGACGGTCAGCAGAAATCTCCCACGCTCTCCATGGGGATCGCCATCGTCCACCACCTGATGCCCCTCGACGAAGCCCTGGCCCTGGTCCGCAAGACCGAGAAGGTCGCCAAGAAGATCAAGGGTAAGGATGCCCTCGCCATCGTCGTCAAGAAGCGCGGCGGCGAACCCACCGAGGTCAGCGGTCACTGGAACGAGCTGGACGCCAGGCTCAACGAACTCATCGAGCTGCACCAGGCCGAAGCCATCTCCGTCAAGACCCAGTACGAGCTGATGGATCTCGACCTCCGCGCCGGTGCGCCTGAGCTAGAGAAGGTTCGGAAGGCAGAAGTCGCCCGGATCCTGGCGCGTAAGCAGCCCAAAAAGGGTCGGGAAACCATGACCCGGGATACGCTCCAGAAGCTTGAGGCCCAGGGGATCTTCACCGACCCCGCTCGCCTGGGTCGCGAACTCTACGTGGCCCACCTGCTCGCCCAGGCCATCGACCAGTCCGAGGCCAGACCCCGGGAAGAACCTCTCTCCCTCACCCCTCTGCCGGAGGTCCTCTGATGTCTCTGTTCCGCATCGAGTCCCGCGATCCCCTCATCTTCCGGGATGGTCGCCCCAACGACGGCCGCAGCGAGAGCCGGACCCTCCCTTTCCCTGTGCCGTCCGCTCTCGTCGGCGCCATCCGTACGATCCTGGGTCGCTCTGGAGGAGCCTTCGACGCGAGCAAGATCCCCGCGTTGCTGGAGAAGGTCTCCCTCCGCGGTCCCCTGCTCGCCCACAAGAAGGAGCTCTTCGTCCCTGCTCCTGGGGACGCGCTCCTCCTCAAGGGGGAAGACGACGTGCTGCACCTCCAGGCCCTGCACCCCATCGGCTTGCCACCGGGGGCTCGATGCTCCCCGACGACCCTGCAACTGGTTGGACTCGACGACGAGGAGAGCGTGCTGGCCAAACCTTACAGCGAGGCGCCAAAGCTCTGGAACTGGACCTCCTTCGCGGACTGGCTCCGGGACGCGAGGCCACGCCAGGGGGAGGAGGTTGAGCGCATCTGCAAGCTCGGCAAGAAGGGGCTCCCCCGGGAGGAGCGGATCCACGTCGCCATCGGCCCCGAGGGCACCGCCGAGGACGGAAAGCTCTTCGCCGCGGAGGGGCTCCGGCTCCTCGACGAGGACTCCTGGGAAGATCTCTCCTTCCTGATCGACCTCGATGTGCAAGATCCTGCCCTGGGAAGCCTGACGCCGGGCCTTCGTCCCCTGGGAGGAGAGCGCCGCCTGGCGCGCTGGTCCAGCGAGGACCCCCCTCCCTTCCCGGAAGTTCCGGACTGGCTCCTGGACCATGTGCGCCGGGAAGAGAGCCCCGTGGTCCGGGTGATCTTCCTCACCCCGGCCTACGTCGCGTCGAGCGTTGCCCCCGGTTGCCTCAACACCTCCCTCTCCTGGGTCATCGCCGCCAAGGTGGATCGACCCAGGACCCTCAGCGGGTGGGACATGTCCAAAAATCTACCGCACGGTCAGCCCAAGAAGACCCGGAGGCTGGCGGCGGAAGGTTCGGTCTACTGGGTCCGGCTGTCAGGAGACGCCGCGACCCGTGTCCAGTGGGTCAAGGATCGCTGGATGCAGAACCTCGGTGACGACGCACAGCTCTGCCGGGACGGCTTCGGTCTCGCCGCCATCGGCCTCGGGAGGTCCGCATGAGAACGTGGAATCCGCTGCACACGAAGGCGCCCACCCACCACCGCGGCACGAAGGTCGTGACCCTCACCTGCCGCTTCATCAGCCCGGTCTTCGGCGGTGGGGTCAACCCGAAGCAGTTCGATCCGGTCACCCCGGTTCGTGTCCCTGCGATCCGGGGGCACCTGCGCTTCTGGTGGCGCGCCACTCACGGCGACCTCTCCCTGGAGGAGCTCCGTCTACGGGAAACCGGGCTCTTCGGCGGCGTTCACGGTCGAGAGCCCGTGGCGAGTCGCCTCATCGTCCAGGTGAAGCGACAGCCCAAGGCCCCCCAGAAGCGGGAGGTCTTCCAGCAGGGAAATCCGTTCCGGCTCGTCGCTGGCGCGTTGGATGCCCTTGCCTACGGGGCCTTCCCTCTCCGCGGGACCGACGCGCAAAACCGTCATGATTTCCTCTGGGAGTACCAGGACACCTTCGAGATCGAGCTGCGCTACCCGGAGAATCAATCCGTGGAGATCGAGCGCGCGCTCTGGGCCTGGCTCCACTTCGGCGGCCTCGGTGGTCGCACCCGCCGTGGCTTTGGCGCCCTGAAGCTGGAGGGTGCACAAGGATGGACCTTGCCTTCCATCCAGGATGGCTGGCCCAGAGAACCACGGCGCGGGAATGCCTCGTGGGCCGTGCTCGGGGCCATTTCCGATTCGCTCAAGGTGGCCAGGAGCACCTACAAGGATGGGAAAAGCGCCCAGGAGGCGCTGCTGGGGTTGTTGCGAAGGATGCGGCAAGGAGAGCTGGGGCGCACCCCCAACAGCCAACCTGGCCGGTCCAGGTGGCCCGAGCCGGATGTGCTCCGCCAGCTCTTCCGGATCACGGGAGGCCGCCACGGTCGCCCCATCCACGACCCGCGCATCAACAAGTTTCCCCGGGGTCGATTCGGGGCACCGATCATCTTCCATTTCAAGACGGAGCGTGGGGAGCGTGAGCCCCCGGACTCCACGCTGGTGCCCGTGCTGCGAGGTGACCCGCTCAACCGTCTGGCCTCACCTCTGATCCTCCGCCCTCACCCCCGCGGGAACACCTACGAGGCGATGGCGCTGGTGCTGGAGCATCCCGCGCCGGATGGCTGGGCGATCCTCAACGGGCGGAACGACTCGCGGGGAGGTCAGTCCATCCAGCTCACCCGGGAGGAAGCGCGGCGCATCGAGCCGCTGAACCTCGACCAGCAAACCTTCACCGATCCGATCCAGGCATACCTGGCGCGGCTCGCCTTGCTCTGACCAGGAGACCAACCATGTCCGTTCACCTTCTGTTGCTGCACGCGCTCTCGCCGATCCACTGTGGAACAGGCCAGGCCATCTCCGGCATCGACCTGCCCATCGCCCGGGAAAAACCCACCGGCATCCCCCTGATCCCCGGCTCCAGCATCAAGGGCGTGCTCCGGGCTCAACCCGGCGGCTACGACCTCATCCATGACAAGCCCAAAGCCAAGGACATTCACCTCACCGCCTTCGGTCCCGAGGTGGAGAACGCCAGCGAGTACGCAGGGGCGGTTCAGTTCGGGGACGCGCACCTGCTCTTTCTTCCGATCCGGAGCGTGCGAGGCACCTTCGCCTGGGTCACCTCGCCCTACCTGCTCCGGCGCTTCTCCCGGGATCTCCAGGAGCGAGGGTTGGATCGGGCTCCGACCCTGGACGTCCAGGACCGGGAGGCGCTGGTGACGGGAACCCGGCTGGTCATCCAGGTGCAGAACCAGGATCGGGTCGTCTTTGAGGACTTCGACTTCCGGACACGCGCATCCCAGGAACTGACCACCTTCGCCCGGCGCTTTGGCGAGCACCTCTTCGGCGAGCAAGCCCAGGAGGAGATCCGGCACTTCGTGGACCGGGTCTGTGTGGTCAACGATGACGTGTTCCGGGTGCTGGCGCGGATCGGGATGGAGGTCGTCTCCCGCAACCGGATCTCCAACGAGACCAGGACCGTCGAAAAAGGCGCCCTCTGGACCGAGGAGGCGTTGCCCATCGAGAGCATCCTGGTAGGTCTGATGGTGGTGACACCTGTCTCCAGGAAGTTCACGGAGAACCAGCTCAAGGATCACGTGAAGGGGCTCTGCAAGGGGGCCATTCAGCTTGGCGGAAAAGCCACGGTGGGCCGCGGCGTCTGCAAGGCGGAGGTGCGCTGATGCCCAGCCGCGACCAGGAACGCGCCGCCCTCGCCTTCGACCACGTCTCCCAGTTCACTGGGGAGAACAACAAGGCCAAAGCAAAGAAGTACGGGACGATGATCCACAAGCTCCCGGCCTTGCTGCAGACTGCTGGGCTCTGCCAGACAATGCACTTCATCCAGTCCCGTGGGGATGAGGATCAAAAGAAAATTCTGGAGCATTTGGCGGTGCAGCTCCGCCGGGTCAACCATGCCATCCAGAACGCTGACTCGCTGCTAGCACGTGTGCGACAAGCAGAGCTTCCGGAGTACCTCCAGCTCACGGACGAGGCGATGGCGTGCGCGGCTTGGTACCGACGGATGGTGCAAGGCGTGCTCAAGGTCGAGGCCGGGGAGGAGGATTGAGATGGCGCGCCGTGACGTGCTCTCCCGGGATCATGTGCAGCCCGACGCCTCCACCAACCTGGCGCTCTGGCTCGACCGCTACACCTGGGCCTTCGATCAGGAGACCGCTCGGGCTCACCTCGGGGTCTCTCTGGACCGGGTTCGTGTCCCGGAGGGCTACGCTCGCGCCTTCGAGGCCAGGAAGCGAGGGCTGCTCGCCTTGTCCGGTGGGTACGAAGGCGGCGAGACGCGCCTCTACACCGTCACCCTGGCGGGCCGCGCTGTCCTCGGGATCGGCGCCGCCTCGGTGCGCGAAACCAACCTTTCGCTGCTCCGTCCCTGGGGGGTTCCTTACCTGGCGGGGTCTGCATTCAAGGGGCTCGCCTCCCACGCCGTCCACGCCGCAGGCACCGACTGGGCAAGGCCTGCGCAACCCGGGGAGGAGGCCGGTATCTTGCAGCGGGCTCTCTTTGGCGATGTCACCTCTGCAGGAGCGGTGGTCTTCCACGATGCCTGGTGGATCCCCCTGGACGACCGACCGCCAGTCGAGCTGGATACCATGACG
>JANWXX010000191.1:8581-8895 GCA_025057345.1 Polyangiaceae bacterium
TGCACCACGTGGGCTACTACAGCAACGGCACCGCCCCTGCGGACTGGGAAGAACCCAACCCGGTCGCCTTCCTCACCTCCTCGGGTCGCTACCTCCTGGCGCTGAGCGGTCCCGGCGAGGCGCTGGACCTGGTGGAGTCCATTCTGCGGGAGGCGCTCTCCACACGAGGGATTGGGGCGAAAACCGCTGCTGGCTACGGGCGGGCCACCTTGGAGCGCTTCGTCTCCGAGGTGGCACGCAGGCTGAACGATCACCAGCGCCCGCCTGCCCAGCCCAACACCGTCGCCCACCTCACCTCGGAGTTCCTCCAGATT
>JANWXX010000192.1 GCA_025057345.1 Polyangiaceae bacterium
TACGTGAGCGTACCAGCGTTCAATGCCTTCCCAGTGCCAGACGAAATCCCCGATGAGATCGCGGCATTCTTCGATCCGCTGGGGAACGCGGTACACACGGCGCTCTCCTTCGACTTGGTGGGCGAGGATGTGCTGATCACTGGGGCGGGCCCCATCGGGATCATGGCGGTGGCCATCGCACGCCACGTGGGGGCGCGCCATGTGGTGATCACCGACGTCAATGACTACCGCCTCGACCTGGCCAGAAAGCTCGGCGCTACTCGCGCCGTCAACGTCAAGAACACCCGCATTCAAGATGTGATGGGGGATCTAGGGATGACCGAGGGCTTCGACGTGGGGCTGGAGATGTCCGGAAACGCTCAAGCTATGCGCGACCTCTTCGATGTGATGAACCATGGAGGGCGAGTGGCTCTCTTGGGTATCCCTCCCGGTGAAGTCGCCATCGACTGGAGCAAGGTCATCTTCAAGGGGCTGATCCTGAAGGGAATCTACGGCCGGGAGATGTTCGAAACCTGGTACAAGATGGCTGCCATGCTTCGCTCGGGGCTCGATGTCCAGCCCGTGCTTACCCACCAGTTCCCCTTCTCTGAATACCAGCAGGCCTTTGACCTGATGAACAGCGGGCGCTCCGGCAAGATCGTCCTGGATCTGAGCGCCTGAACCACTACCGACGGAGGGGGTGTAGAGTGGATGCACCATGCGACTCGAAGCCCTCTCCATCGGTGCTGACCCTCCTCGTGAAGTCAATGTGCTGATCGAAGTCCCTCTCGGAGGGGAGCCGATCAAGTACGAACTCAACAAAGAAGCTGGCGTTCTGGTGGTCGACCGCTTCCTCTACACGGCGATGCGCTACCCAGGGAACTACGGCTTCATCCCCCATACCCTCTCCGAGGATGGTGATCCCTGCGACGTTCTCATCGCCAACACCCGCGCTATCGTCCCAGGAGCCGTCATGAGCGTTCGCCCGGTGGGTGTCTTGATCATGGAGGACGAGGCTGGGGGTGACGAGAAGATCCTCGCTGTCCCTGGGCGCAGGCTCACTCGTCGCTACGACCGGGTGGAAACCTACGCGGACCTCCCAGACATCACCCTTGACCAGATCCGCCACTTCTTCGAGCATTACAAGGACTTGGAGCCCGGCAAGTGGGTTAAGGTCGTCCGGTGGGGCGATGCACACGAGGCGCAGCGCATGATTCAGGAAGCCATTGACCGGGAGCGTGCTCGCAAGGCTAGCGCAGGGTGATTCTACCTATACGGAACCTTCCCCGGAACCTCCCTGCCTACGCCTTTCCCCAAAGGTGCGAAATCCAGTTCGCGTCTGCATAGCCTTTCCCGGAGAAATCAGGCGTTGCTCGGAGCGGAATGACCCTGGCAAGACAGCTTAGCGTCGTTACGTTGCTGCGACCTCAACGACGCGCATGCAGAGGACGGACCCTCAATCACGCAGAAATTGCGCCATGCGGTTCGGATTCTTTCCCTCGACCTCCCCCCTCCTTCATCCTGAAACCAACCGGCTCCTGCGAACCTGGAAGGCCCTGGCCCCTCAGGATTACATCACCCTGGCCTACTGTCTCTGGATGGCCATGATGGCGCTCCGGGCCCACGGGGCCCTAGCAACCAGGGTCCAGCAGCTTACCCTATCGATGGTGGTCTGCGTGGTCATTCTCGGCTTTCGGGGTGGGCTATGGCTGGGAAACGTGGCCCTGTGGCTCTACCGCAGCTCCTTGCTAGCTGCGCTCCAGATCCCTTATTTCCTCCTGCGCGATCTGCTCCCAGCGGCTATCACAGGCACGGTAGATGATATGCTCCTGAGGCTGGATACAGCGCTCTTTGGGGTGGCACCTTCCCTCTGGCTTGATGGCTTGATCACTCCAGGACGAACCGAATGGTTTGCCTTCTTCTACTTCAGCTACTTCCTCATACTGGCCATCCATGTGCTTCCCATCCTCTTCCTAGAGCGTCGAAGTACAGTTGCTCAGCACTTCGCCGTGGGGATGCTCGGAGTCTTTGCTGTGGGGCAAGCCACCTATTTCTTGCTCCCAGGATACGGGCCCTACCACCACATGGAAGGGCAATTCCAAAACGCCCTTCCTGGAGGATTCTGGATGGATACCGTATGGAGAACCGTGCAATCCGGCGGTGCTATGCTGGATATCTTCCCCTCCCTTCACACGGCCGGCCCTCTCTTCATCGCCCTGTTCTCCTTCCAGCACAGGGCCCTTCAACCCTTCCGTTACACTTGGCCCATCGCGGCCTTCTTCTCTGTCAATATCATTGGCGCTACCCTGTATCTGCGTTGGCACTACGCCGTGGATGTGCTGGCAGGGGTGATGCTTGCCGTTGCCTGGTTCTTTCTGACCCCCTACCTTATCCAGCGAGATCAGGAGCGCCGCCGAACAGAAACCACAGTACCAGCCTGGCCGGAGCCTATTCCCTTAGACGATTCCGTTCGGAAAAGGTGACCTTCCCTTCCCGGTTAAGTCACCCTTTCTCTATGCCTCCAGAGCCCCCTCCCTCTCTGTCTCCGCAGGGCAGCGCAATCTGTAAACATCACGGGTTGCGCTATGATCCAAGGCTCTCCTCTGGCTGCATCCGCTGTCGTCGCACTCGAGACGAGGCACCACCTTCCTACGCTGGCCCGCTCGGAGTACTCCTGGTGCTCGGCGGGCTCGTTCTCTTGGCTATCCCCCTGCGCACCTCCCTCCGGGCCTATCTCGCTCTTGGGGTTGCACCCTCCACCAGCGTGATACTTCCCCCTCGTGCCTCCCCCGAACACCACCGCTGCTTGCTGGCAGAAGGTACTAGCGAGGCCCTCGCCGCTGCCTCCCGAGACTGTGAGGTTGCCTGTGAGACGGGCTGGGGGGCCTCCTGCCGTCGCCTTTCCGGGCTCTGTGCACCGGACGCTGCATTGCCTCCGGGACCTGCTTGCTCTCCTGGGGCACTCTCGCTGCTCCAACGCGGCTGCACCCACCAGGACCCCATCGCCTGCGCTCTTGTCTCCGAGCAGGCCAGAGTCGAGATCCTCTGGAAAGCCTGCGACAGCGGTCTGGGCCTCTCCTGCGCGGAGCTGGCTCCCCTCTGCGACCGCAACCGCACCTCCCTGACCGACGGCGCTCCTACCACAGCTTGGGCTTTCTTTGCCCATCCCACGGTCCGCCAGGCTTGCGCAGGCGGCCCAGATCGCCTTCATGAACTGGGGTGTGCGCAGGGGTATTGGGCCTCCTGCGAGCACCCAGGAGCCCAGAAGCGTGTTTCTCCCGAGAAGCTCCGCAATCTCCTAGAACATGCTTGCGATCGCGCCGACGTCGGCGCCTGTCGCCGCCTTGCGGCTTTGCTCCACGACCAAGATCCGGGAGCCTCCAGCGCCCTGCTTGCCTACGCCCGGGATCTGGAAGCCTGCGGTGGTCCGGACTGTCCCCCGGTACGACGCTGGCGCGACCGGCTCTCTGAGGAGCGCCCTCATGCTGAACAGCGGGGCGCTTCGACTCGCGAAGCCGCCTGCATGGAGCAAGGCCATGTGGCTTCCTGCTGGGCCGCAGCCGAGACCTATGCGCTGGGAGAAGGCGTCCCACAGGACTCCAACCGGGCCGACACCCTCAATGCACGAGCCCGAAAGTTGCTCCAGGAAGGTTGCTCCCAGCCCGGTGGAGACTGTGCTTCCCCCGACGCGCTAAAGACCCTCGAGGCCTGCGATCGGGGCGACGGCAGTGCCTGCCTTGCTGTCGTGCGCATCCAGGGCGGAGGGAGTACCGGCAACGCCGCGCCGCTGTTCCGCCGCGGAGTGCGTCACCTACAGGCGGACTGCAAGCAACAGAAAGGAGCGGCTTGCTGGGCCCTTGCGGAGCTCTACCAAGCGGGGATGCTCCCGGGAGGCGAGGAGGCCCAGATCGAGCAACTGCGCAGGGGGTGCGATGGGCGCCACGGGCGGAGCTGTCATGCACTGGCCCAACGCATGGCCGAGGGGCGCGGCGTCCCCCCAAGCAAGACGGAGGCAGAGCGCCTGTACCGTAGGGCCTCCGAGCATCTACCAGTGGAGTGCGAGGCCGGCGATTTTGCTGCTTGCAGCACTCTGGCCGAGATCTTGAGCGATGGGAAGGGAGTACCCCGTGACGAGGCCAAGGCGGCGCAGCTCCGGGCGAGAGGAACATCGTCCTCTCCACCCTGAAGGGAAAAGAATCCGAAGTTGGAGAATCACCTCTTCCTAGCGAATGACATCAACGCATCACGCAAGGGAGAGCGCCGAGGGAAAGTCGGCGAAGATTCGCTGTACCATGGGGGGAGCCATCGCAAAGCCTCCCTTGGAAAGTCAGGTCCGGTATCCTGCCGCACTCGGCATGAACAAGATCGCCAACGACCCGCTGTGGTTCCTCCCGGCCAACCGGGAAATTGGCCCGTTCCGTTTCTTGTCCGTGCTCGGGGTTGGAGGAAAGACGCTCCAACTCTCGGTGGTGGATCAGGAGGGGCACCCCTTCAGCATGAAGATCCCGGTTCTGGAGAGCTACCAGGAGCCCTTCTGGCGAGGTCGTTTCGAACGGGAAGTCAAGATTTTGAGGCAGCTCGTGGGGCCGGCTTTCCCGATGCTACGAGCCTTCGGCCGCTACAACGCCGGAGAGCACAAAAACATCCCTTACATCGTGACCACCCTCCCCATCGGGCCCACCCTCCGAGACATCATCTCCCAGCGACGTGCAACCGCGGTGCGCCCGGACATCCAAGGAGCTCCTTTCCTGCTTCGGTCGCTGGCGGAAGCCCTCTCGGAAGTCCACGAACGCGGGTTCATTCACCGGAACCTGAGGCCCGACAAGATCGCTATCGGCGGCCATCAAGTGCAGATCCTCGACTTCCTCCTGGGCCTCACTCAACAGCAGGAAGACGACAACGATAAGGAGCTTGGAGCTAACTTCGGAGGCGATCTAACTCGGGAGAAAGATTTTCTGGGGACGCCAGACTATATCGCGCCCGAGCAAGCCCGATCTCCCCACCGCGTTGATGCCCGGGCAGACCTCTACAACCTTGGCCTGATCCTCTTCGAATACCTCACCTACGACCGCCCCTTCGGTCAGAGCCAGAGCGTCTTGGATGCACTCTCCCAGCACCTGACCCGGGATGTCCCCCCCCCTTCCTCGCGGATCAGCGAGATCCCTCGGGATCTAGACCAGATCGTCCTCAAGCTTACCCGACGTCGCCCCGATGAACGCTACCAGAGCGCTGACGAGGTGATCCGTGCTGTCGACGACATGTTGCAAGCACGGCAAGGGGCCACTGTGACTCACGTTTGCCATCCGCCTGCAAGCGGCAAGCTAGGCCCTTACCGCATTCGGGAGGCCCTGGCCGTCTCCGGTAAGACGGCGCTGCTCCGAGCAGAGGACCATCGTGGGCGCCCCTTCGTCATCAAGGTACCAACCCAGAGCGGCGCCAAAAGTCCCTGCTACCTGGAACACTTCCGCCGCGAGATCGACATCCTTCACGAAGTAGCAGGGCCTCACTTCCCCGTGCTCCGGGCCTCAGGTACCTACGACACGGGAGACTACCAGGGGCTCCCCTTCCTGGTGGTGGATGTCCCCTTGGGCCTCACCATCCGGGAGATCATCGACCATCGCCGCAGCCGAAACGTAGGCCCCGACATTGAGGGAGCTCCACGCTTGCTGCGCAAGCTTGCCCTGCTGCTAGGCGAGGTCCACGCCAAGGGAATCTTTCCGTGCCACATTCGCCCTGACAGCATCGCCGTCCACAACGGCAACGTACAGCTCCTTGAGTTCGTCCTGGCCCAGGGAGCCGACAATGAGAGCGTATCCGCTGCTGGCGCTACCTCCGCTCTGGCCAGCTATGCTGCCCCGGAACAACTCACCCGGGACCAGGCCCTCGACGAACGAGTCGACCTCTACGCCCTGGGGGTATTGCTCTACGAGTACCTCACCTTCGAGCTACCCTATGGCCTAGTCACCAGTCGCCAAGAGGCCTTGTTGCGGTTGATGTCCCAAACCCCTCTGCTCCCTTCCGCCCGTAACCCAGCCATTCCTCCAGCCCTCGAATCGCTGGTGATGCGCCTGCTCGCTCGCAACCGCGACCATCGCCCCATGAGCGCCTACCTCGTGGCCCAAGAAGCCCTCGCCCTTGGCTGATCGTCTCTCGTCAAACGTCCTCGCTCGCCGTCTCTCCCCCTACGATCAAGGTGGCGTCCCCCAGGGCATCGATCTGGACGGACCAAGTCCAGAGCCGCATTCCGAGGCAAGGACCAAGGATGCAGCGCCCTTCCAAAGGCTCGAAGACCGCACCGTGGTGATGGCAGAGAAGGTGCTTACCATCGGGGGTCATCACCGCACCATCCCCTAGATCGAGGGGAATCGCTTGATGACGGCAGACGTTGGCATATCCCCGGAGCTCGCTCCCCGCCCACCCTACCAGCGCGGAGCGGGCTGTAGTTCCATCTGGGAGCCGGTGGGGCGGGATCACTGGCACTACGACGAACCCCCGTGGCGGAAGGAAGGCAACGGGCCCCAGCAGGATGCGGCGGAAAGCCACAATCACCGACCCCCGAACCAGCGGCGGAGCGCATCAACGCTGTAAAGAACGGAATCCCGCTTGGAGATCGGAGGAACGGGTTGCCCCGGGTCGAGGACCATCGCTGTCAGGGAGCCACCGTAGACGCAACCGGTGTCGATGCCGGTCGCGAAGGGATGGAGTTGAGGGCGCGGCTGAGCGTGGTGGCCAAAAATCACGTGCGCAGGACCAAAATAGCGACACCCCCAGGGCACGGACCCCGCCTTGACCAGCGGCTCTCCTAGCTCTCCAAGTGAGCGCATGGTCAACAGCACATGTGGAGGTTGCTGCGCCAGCGGCACTCCGGGGAGTACCCCTGCATGGACAACCCAGAGGCCATGTTCAGGAAGATCACAGAAGAGCTGGGTCGCTTGCAGGAAGGACCAGTCTTCCTCCGTCAGTTCCTGAGCCACCTGAAGATGCATCGGCCCGAGAAACCCGCAGCTATCTTCACAGAGGTTCTTCCCCTGGCGCCATTGTAGAAGCTTCTCCTCGTGATTGCCACGGATCACCGTGGCACCCAGGCTGCGGCATAGAGCGACAACCCCAGCACTGTTAGGCCCACGGGCCACGAGATCCCCGACAAGGATCAGCCGATCGTCCGAGTCATAGCGTACCTTGTCGAGGAGCTTTTGAAGCTCTTCAAGGCATCCGTGTACGTCGCCAATGAGGATTGTACGTCCCATCTCACCCGAGCAACTTGGATCGCTTAGGGACAACGACGATCCCCTTTTCACTCACATGGAAGCGCTGACGATCCCGCTCCAGATCGTAGCCGATATCCGTCCCTGGTGGGATATCGACATCCTTGTCAATGATGCAGCGTCGGAGCCGAGCATACCTCCCAATGTTTACGTTCTCGAAGATCACCGAGTCGGTCACCTCGGCAAAGGAATTGACCCGGACCCTTGAGGAGAGCACCGTCCGGTGCAGTCGTCCACCGGAGATGATGACCCCCTGAGAAACCAGGCTGTCGGTGGCGATCCCGACGCGGGCGCTCTGCTCATCACGAAAGACAAACTTCGCCGGAGGGTCATGGCTAAAGATCGAGCGGATTGGCCAACGGGTATTGTAAAGGTTGAACTGAGGCTGAATGGCCACAAGGTCCATCTGCGCCTCCCAATAGGCGTCGACGGTTCCAATGTCCCGCCAATAACCGTTGGCCGTCTCCCCGGGCACAGCATTGGTGGCAAAGTCATAGACCCACACCTTGCGTCCCTTCTGCACCATTGAAGGAACGATGTCTCGACCGAAATCGTGATGCGAGTCCTCCCGAGCAGCATCCAAGTTCAGCTCCTCCAACAATGGTCCTGTCGAGAAGACATAATTCCCCATGCTGGCCAGGCATCGACCCGGATCTCCAGGCATCGTCGGAGGGTCCTCCACCTTCTCGTGAAAAGCCAGGATGCGCCCCTCCCCATCCACTTCGATCACTCCGAAAGCACGAGCCTCCTCCTTGTTTACCGGGATCGCAGCCACCGTCAGGTCTGCCCCGCGGCGCATGTGCGCAAGCAGCATCTGCCGCACATCCATCTTGTAGACGTGATCTCCCCCGAAGATGCACACTAGATCGGGCTTCTCGTCGTCGATCACATGCTGCGACTGGTACACTGCATCCGCGCTTCCCTTGAACCATGACTTCCCAGTACGCTGCTGTGCCGGTATCGTCTCCACATACTGGTCTAGCATCGGCGAAAGGCGCCACGCCCGGGCAATGTGCTCTTCCAGACTCGCGCTCTTGTACTGTGTCAGCACCTTGATCCGGTGGAGCCCGGAATTGACGAAGTTGGACAGCACAATGTCGATGATCCGATAGCGTCCTCCGAAGGGGACCGCAGGCTTCGCCCGGTCTATCGTGAGCGGCCCTAGCCGCCTTCCCTCCCCTCCAGCGAGAATCATCACCAGACACCGGATGCCGGTGAATGGTGCGTCAAGGATCGTCTCAGCCATGGCCCGCCACTCTACACCAAGCCTCCCCACCCCACAGCACCCCTGCGTCTCTCACCGTCCTCCACCCTCGATCAGCACCCCTGGGTTCAGTACCCCCGCCGGATCCAACACCCCCTTCACCCCTCGTAGCGCCGCTGCGAAGAGCCCCGGGCGCTCCCGATCGTACCAGGGACGGTGGAGCTTCCCCACCGCATGGTGGTGCGTGATAGTTGCCCCACGCGCAAGGAGTGCATCACTCACCGCCCCCGGCGGGGGGGGGCGGGGGGGGGGGGGGGGGGGGGGGGGGGGGGGGGGGGGGGGGGGGGGGGGGGGGGGGGGGGGGGGGGG
>JANWXX010000193.1 GCA_025057345.1 Polyangiaceae bacterium
CTTCGGTGGCCAACTTTCGTGACGCTATCGGGGTGGACGGGGGTGGGCCCAAGGTAGATGCCGCCTTGGCAGCTGGACTGCGAAGCGAACCTGCTGCAACCTATTACCAGCGCCTCTTTGATGAGTACATTCAGGCCAAGCGCAGCATCGGCGACCCGGTAGATCACATTACGAAGGAGGCGTTTGTCCAACGGATCCAAGCCAACGAGCGAGAGACCTCGGAGCGCCAGGGAAAGCCAGTACGGTTCCGGGTCGAGCTCCAGGGGCGCGAGGTCAAGCTCATCGCTGTTCCACTGGAGTGATCGCTCCCTACCCAAGATCAAGACGGTTTGACACCCCGAGCAAGTGTGACCATCCTGCGCATGTTCCTTCTTCAGGTTGCTGCGCATGGGTTTCTTTGATTTCCTCAAGAAAAAAAATAGCTCTCCGCCTTCCGCTGACACGAAGACCGCTGGCCGCTCTGCCGGGGACAGGAGCGTAGCACGTCTGGGTCGGGTCGTGGCTGACAAGCTGGCCCAAAATTATGACCGGATGGAGGCGATTGAGGCACTCTCCAAGGTCCACACCAGTGAGGCAGCGGCTGCATTGCTCAAGCGATTTTCCTTCGCCATCGAGCCCTCCATTACGGATCAGGAAGAGAAAGAGGTGGCTTTTCGGGGGGTGGTGGCCTGCGGAGAGGAGGCCATCGTACCGGTACTTCAGTTCTGCGAGAAAGCTGAGAGCTTGACTTGGCCATTGAAGATTCTCAAGGAGATCCTCCCACCGGAACGCTACGTGGAGGAGGTCGTTGATCTGCTAGACGCCCACGATACCGATTGGAGTCGCAACGTCGATCCAAAGCTCCATTTGATCCGCGCGCTGGAAGGGCAGAAGAATGACGAGGTGAAAGAGGTACTGGTACGTTTCCTAGAGGATGTGAGCGAACCGGTCCGCTTCCAGACCACCATTGCGCTGTTCTCTCTGGAGGATCCCTCCTTGCTGCCAAAGATCTTGGAGAAGATCGGAGAGGAAGAGTCGACGAGGCTGGTGGTTAAGGTGGCCGAGAGCCTCAAATCCAGGGGATGGGAGGTCCCCGAGGCGTTCCGCCAGCCTCTGGCGCGGGCACTGCGTTCCAGTCCCTCCGGTTATGACGTTGACGAGGATGGGCGGGTGGTGCGCTGAGCGGGTTCCTGAAAAGACAAGAGCCTCGCCGGACACGAGGCTCTTGGAGAACGGAGGCTGCCGAGGAAGTCAGTCAGAAATCTTGATTCCCCTGGGGAAGTACATAGAGAAGCTGAGGGAAATCATCTGGTTGAACTTGAACTCCCGGTCTTTGTCGTTGACTCTGTTATCGGGGAAGCGCTCTCCATCGCCCTTGCCGCGGATGTCGTAGCCACCAGTATTCCAGGAGAAGGGGAGGGCACGCCAGTCGACGTTGAAGCTGGTCCAACTTCCGGCGAAGAAGGTGAAACCGAGGCCGACGGTGGGGGCGATAGCGACACGGGACTCTGTGGGCTTGGTCTTGACGGCACCGGTGCCAGGACCCGCTGGGGAATCTTCCCGAGCAGAGCAGTCGATGCTGGTTCCGCTGCCACAGGGAGCACGCTCGATGAGGCCGATGAAGGCAGGACCAACAAAGAAGTGGAAGTCGGTGTCGACAAAGAGCTTCTCGAAGATGGCTAGCTTCCCGCGGAAGGGGACGAGGGTGAACTCAGGAGCGAAGACCCAGTTGATGGTGCCGAGCTGGGCCTTGAAATCTTTGCCGACGTTGAGGGCCGTCAGACGGCGGCCGGCCTCCTCGTTGCCTTTGTTGTAGTCGGGATTCCGGTTGGGATCGAAGCGGAGGTCGTTGGTTTCCTGGATCTTTTCTGTGAGGCCGGTGGCAAGCTTGGCGGCACCGAAGCCACCCCACGCACCGACGCCGAGCCAGTCGGTGATGTTGTAGTTGAGGTTGGCCCCGACCAGGATCGTGCGCTGGTACTCGTCAAGGAGGGTGAAGGAAACCGTGGGGGCTAGCTCGAAGCGTCCCTTGCGGTGGAGACGGAGCTGGCGCACAGGGGGGGCACCGGCGAGGGGGCCAGTGACTTGAATTTCCTGAGCAGAGGCTTCCATGGAGAGCGCCAGGATGCCGAGGAACGGCAGCAGCCCCTGGAAGAATCGACGGGTCATCGTTTTCGTCCTTCCTTCGGTTATGCGTGGCGGGCTCACTTGGGCAGCCTGTACTCGAACGAGAAGGGCAGGAAGATCGAGAGACCGATCTGAGCCTGCACGTGGTTGGTGAGGGTCGACTCACTAGCGTACCAGTTTTTCTCATTTTTCTGGGCGCTGGGGTCGGCGGGGATGGTGGTGTTTTCGAGGCTATCGAGGAAGATGTAGTCGCGCACTTCAAGGATAGCTGCGAACCACCGGTTGAAGAAGATGCGGAGGCCGAGACCGACGTTGGGAGCCACGTGGACTTTGGACTTAAAGCTTCGGTTGTCCGGGTCGATGACGGCGATGGGGCGGTTGGACAAGGCGCCGATGCCGCCGACGACGTAGGCATCGTAGTGGAAGATGAAGTAATTGAAGCCCGCGAACTTCCCGTACATGGGGACGTAGGTGAAGTTGAGGGAGGCTGCCCAGTCGTACTCGGTCAGGGGTACGCCGATGCGTGCGGCGCGGCGGGTTTGGGCATTGAATTCTGAGTCTCGGTTGAAGTTCCAGTCTTTGCTGATGAAGTCAGCATTGTAGAGGTTGCCGTTGATGCCGATCGCCATCACGTCGGAGAAGTAGTAGTTGATGGCGAGCCCGGGGCCGGGGTGGCTGACGAACTGATCGTTGAGGGTGAACGACCAGTAGGGGTTGACCTCCACGCGGCGGACGCGCAGCGCATACTTCTGCTGCACGGCGTACATTTGCGCCTGAATAGGCCGCTTGGCCACGGTAGGGATATCGATTTGGGGGCATTGAGAAGGATCCAGCTCACAGATGCCAGGACCTTCCTCTCCTCCACTGTCCGGTGGCTTGTCGCCTCCATCTTCGCCCCCTTCCTTGGGAGCGTCTCCTTCCGCGGGCTTCGCCGCGCCGGTCGCAGGTTTTCCCTGCGCTTGAGCTAGACCGGGCGTGGCCAACAGGGCTGCCGCTACGAGAAGCCCTATGCGAGCCTGGTTCATCCGTAACCCCTTCCGCTTCCTCGACGTTGGGTGCTAAATGGTTGATTCCACAGGGAAAATCGCCTTAACTGACGAAGCGCGGCGACTATATCACGCGATTTTCGCGCCGAGCAACAACCAAAATGGGCCACCCGGCGCTTCGCAGGTTCGTTCATCAGGTGTCCTTGCCATGATCGCCAAAGACGGCTTCGACATATTCATCTGCATCGAATTCGTGCAAGTCTTCTGAACGTTCTCCGAGGCCGATGTAGCGCACCGGGATCTTGAGTTCGTCGCAGATTTGGAGGATCACCCCGCCCTTCGCGGTGCCGTCGAGCTTGGTAAGGACGAGCCCGGTGAGAGGGAGGGCCTCGTTGAAGAGCTTCGCTTGGGTGAGAGCGTTCTGCCCGTTGGTGGCATCGATGACGAGGAGGGTTTCGTGGGGAGCACCGTCCAAGGCTTTGGCAGCGCTCCGAGCGATTTTCTTGAGTTCATCCATCAGCGGGGTTTTGGTTTGGAGCCTACCGGCTGTGTCGCAGAGAATCACATCCGCGCCCTCTTGCTTGCCCTTGCTGATGGCGTCGAAGACGACGCCAGCAGGGTCGGCCCCGTCCTTGCCTTTGATCACCGGGCAGCCAACCCGGTTGCCCCAGGCTTCGAGCTGCTGGACGGCTGCAGCACGGAAGGTATCGCCTGCGGCCATGATCACGGACTTTTTCTTCTGGGTGAGCTGAGTGGCGATTTTGGCGATGGTGGTGGTCTTGCCGGCACCATTGACGCCGACCATCATCACGACCGTGGGGCGGGAGACGAGGGTGATCCCACCACCGCCGATGCTAAGGATTTGCTTGGCTTCCTGGCGGAGTGCATCCCATACCCGAGCGGGGTCGGTGAGTTCCTTGCGTTCGAGGCCGGTGCGGATCCGCTCCAGGAGCTTGTCGGTGGTCTTGACCCCGACGTCGGAGGTGAGGAGTACCTCTTGGAGTTCGTCGAGGAGCTCAGGGGGGAACTCCTTGCGACGGACTAGCGCGGAGAGACGACCGAAGAATCCTTCGTCTCCGGTGGAGCGGGCGAGGCCCCGGCGCACTTTGGCGACGTCGCGCTCGCTAGCAGCCTTAGGGGTAGCGGTGGGCGGGGCACGCCGAGGGAGGGCAACGGACTCAGGGGGGGGAGCTACCTCGGCAGGCTTGGGGGGTTCGGCAGGGCGAGAGGCAGCCTCTTCGGCCTTCTTTCTAGCCGCCTCCTCGGTGGCCTTCTTTCTGGCCTCGTCCTCTGCTCGCTTCCTGGCTTCGTCTTCGGCGCGGCGTGCCTCTTGGGTCTGGCGCTCCTTCTCTTCGGCTTCAGCCTGTTCCTTGGCGGCTTTTTCTTTTGCCTGCTTCTCCGCCTCGGCCTCCTTCTCGCGATCTTCGTTGGTCTTCTGCTGCTCTTCCCGCTTCTTGTCGAGCTTCTCTTTCAGCTCGTTCTTCTTGGGTTGGTCACCCTCGAGGAGCTCCCTTGAGGGCTTGCCCTGGGGCTCTTCTCCCCTGGGCAACTCGGCAGGCTTTTTATTGATGACCGTGAAGTAAATAACCGCGATAACGATGCCGGCGACGACCAGGACCGCGAGTATCGTGGGATCCATCGTGGACAGTCGCTCCTTGCGAGGGGGCCCGGACGAACCACGCCCCCTCACGCTTGCACTGGGACCGCGGCACTATAGGAACGCACCTTGGACCCGGTCAACGTCGTACCCCATCTCCCGGGGCGCGGCGAGAGAGATCTGCCTCCATGGCCGAAAGCTGGGCTTCCTCCCGAGCCCCCACCGGATCACGGCCGAAAACGATGGCCTCCACAGCCCTGGCCCAGCAGGCCTCGCCGGGTCGAGCGTGGTGCTCGTAGTAACGAGCGAGCTGCTCTGGGGTGGGCTCCTGGGGGTGTTCGGGTAGGAGCCGCCGGGCCACCAGGGCCACCCGCTCCAGCAATGCGCGCCGGCGGGACACTAGCCCAAGGAAGATTCGGCCGGGTTTGGGTAGCGGGCGCTCCACCGGGACATGCCAGGGGGCAGTGACTTGGAGGGTAAGGGTTGGGGCCCAGGCTCCGTCGAGGTGGAAGCGTCCTCTTTCATTGGTCGTGGTCTGCTGGACCTCCCGTTCTCCGTAAAAATCCCGGGAGAGTACTCGGATCTGTACTCCGGGGAGAGGGCGGTGCTCATGGGCATCCAGGACGAGCCCCTGCCAGCTGGTGGCCCCTACTTCGGGTTCTGTAGTCCACTCGGGCAGCGTTACGGTAGGATGGGTGGTTCGAAGAGGGGAAGTGGAGCGCTCGGTTCGGGGAGGACGCTTCCAACCCCGGGCCAGCCAGCTCACCAGCAACAGCCCTGCCAGCAGGAGAGGAGCCTTGCGCAGCGGAGAGGGAGGCTTCACCGGAACCCGGAGCACCAGGGGTTCACCGGCTCGTAGACCGGGCGAGGCAGGCAGGTAACGGAAGGTCAGGTCAACGGCCCCCTCGCTAGGTACATCGAAGGCGACAGCGAGGGACGTACGACCTCCGTGCACGGTACCAGCTCCCAAGATCTCGCTCCCTAGCCTCACCTCAACCACGCCGCCCTCCGCCGCCCCCCGGAGCGTCTCCACCCCGATTTCGAAGCGGTGCCCGTCGTTGGGAACGATCGCCTCCCTCGGAGGGCTCGCTACCAGTACCACGCGAGCCGAGCGTACCACCCGGGCCTTAATGCCGGATGTCTCTGGATGCCGGGTTCGAGCCGTCAACTCCCCCATTCCTGGGCCTGCCAGTTGGGTCGTAGCTACCTCGAACAGCGCTCGTCCTCGCTCATCGGTACTTGCTATAGCTAGCACCTTACCTCGCTCATCGAGCAGCTCCAGAAGTACACCACCCGAGCCGTTCCCTAGGGAGACGGCGAAGTGGGCCAGGGGAGCGTCCAGGTCGATCTCCTCAGGCTTGGGATCCCAAGACAGGAGTGCATGGGGACGCTCGACGTGGAAGGGGAGATCGACGGAAGTTCCGGTCAACCCCGGTTGTCCGACAAACCGAAGCCGGAGCAACCCTTGTCGAGGGAGCTCTCCGGTACGCAAGCAGAACATCCCCTGCGTATTGGTTTCCACCCCGTATGCACCGTCGCTCCCCTGGGGTAGCTGCGCTCCGGAACTGCAGGACCTCGGTGTCGGTAGCCCCTTCAGCACCTGTCCGTCGTCCTGAAGCAGCAGCACATTCAGCCGGGCTCCGGGGATGGGATCGCCCAGATCGTCCCGCAGCCTGCCGCGCACGACCTGCACTGCCCCGTCCATCTGCACCTGCCCGTCGATGGCGGTGGACCCCTTCACCAGCACTTTCACGGCCTCGACCTTAGGTGTCCACAGCGTTGCCGCCGAGGCGAGAGCGGCAGCGAGGGCCTGGGCCGACCGACCCGGGGGAGGGGCGAGGAGGATCATGTAAGATAGAAATCCTAGGGGGAGGCAGGGCAGAGGGCAGGGAAGGTTGGGAGTCATTCATGGTAGCATGAAGGAGCGTCATGCAGTGCCTCCTCTCTGCCCGCTCGCTCTCCTGGCTCGCGCTTTTCGTGGTCTTGGCTGCCAGCAGGCTGGCATCTGCTGGCGAGAAAGTCGAGGAGCTGAGCAGGCAGCTCCGCGAGAGCGATGACTTTCGTGTCCGTACCCAGGCTGCTCTGGCACTGGGGGTCACCAAGGAGCTGGGAGCGGTCAAGCCCCTCTGCAGCGCCCTGGAGGATGGTCACGAGGCGGTGCGGAGCGCCGCTGCTGCCGCCCTGGGTAAACTCGCTCGGGTTGAAGGTCTCCCCTGCCTCAAAGACCACGAATCCAAGGAGCCCAACAGCAAGGTTAAGGCCCAGATCACCCAATCGATCAAAGCCCTTGAAACCATCTCCAAGGCTCGGGAAAAAGGCGAGATTCCAGAGAATGCACGATGGTACGTCTCCATCGGCAAAATCAACAACAAGACCTCCCGCTCCAACAGCGAGATCGAGGAGATCATCCGGGGAACCCTGACCAACAAGCTCCGCTCCATGGATGGGTATGCAGTGGCCCCTCCTGGTGAAAAGGCGGACGCTGCTAAGAAGATTCTCCAGGCCAAGAAGCTCAAGGGGTTCGAGTTTCAGATCACCGCGGAGGCGCCGGTCTACGACGGTGACAAGGTGGTCATCGCCCTCAAGGTCATGATCACCTCCTACCCTGGCAAGGACATCAAGGCAGCCTCTTCCCCAAAGATCTCCCAAAGCGGCGTCCACAAGCAGGACACCGCCGTCGAGGATCAGCTCCTCAAGCTCCTCCTCGAGGACGCCATCGAGAAGTTCGACAAATCCGTCGCTTCCATGTGAGCCTAGCCCGAAGAACGCCCTCGCGCGTGAGGGTACGAGGTCCGCCATGTCCAGCTCCGCCAACCAGCCCGCCCAGGCCACGGGGCGCCACCAGCGCAGCGTCAAGAACTACCTCCTCGATCCAGCCTTCCAGCTCAAGTACACCGGGTTCCTTGTGGCCGTCGCCCTCGCCATCTCTGCAGGCCTCGGTGCCGTGCTCTGGTCCACTAGCCAAGAGGTACTCTCCCAAAGCCGCACCGCTGTCGCTCAAGGCCAGGAGACCGTCAAGCGGGGCAAGGAGCTGGTCAAGACCAGCCAGGATCTCTCCAAGGTGGTTCAGATGAACATCGCGGAGAAGTACGCCGACAACCCGGAGACCGCCGCCCTCTTTCAGCAAGGTTCCGAGAAGAAGGCCCAGGAGCTCGACGCCGAGCAGAAGCGTCTCGAAGCCGAGGCTGCCCGCTTGGACCGCCAGGCCCAGCAGGTCGAGCGCCAGCAATCCTCCATCCTCACCACCCTGGTCGTCGCGCTGTCGCTCCTCGTGGTGGCCATCGGCCTCGCCGGCATCGTCGTCACCCACAAGATCGCCGGCCCCATCTACAAGATGAAGCGCCAGCTCAACGAGCTGGGGCAAGGGAAGCTTAGGATGCCCGGCAAGCTCCGCAAGGGCGACGAGCTGGTCGACTTCTTCGCTGCCTTCGAGGAGGCTGTCACTCGTCTCCGGGATCGCCAGGCCGCCGAGGTCCGGCAGCTGGATGGGATCCTTGCCTCTCTCGAAGCCGCAGGCGTTGCTCCCGATAAGCTCCGTCCGGTCCGTGACCTCCGGGACCAGATGCAGGCGGAGCTGGACTGAGCTGGGAGCCCTCTCCTCCAACCCACCTGCCGGTGGGCAAGATCAGTACACTTCGGCCTTGAGGAACGCTCCGTTCAGGCTCCAGTGCACGGAGCCACTCCTCCGCTTGTTGGTGACGCTCACTCGGATCTCAATCTGATTGGATTGGGAGGAGTGCTCTATCGTGACATGTGAGGGTCTAGCCTCCGGTATCCCCGAGCGCTGGAGTGACTCGAGAAGCAACCCCGGGAGGCGGGCTACAAGGGCTTGATCGAAGGAGAACAGTTTTTTTCCAGATCCTTCAGATCGTGATTGTGGAGGTGCTCTGGTTCCCTGCTAGGAGGCGAACCCATCCGGATATGGATTCTGTCCAGTTCTCCAGAGCGGCCTGCAAGCTGGACC